>CAYUDF010000670.1:0-2507 GCA_964443465.1 uncultured bacterium | reverse complement strand
GACGGATGAAGCAGTATTCGATCGATCGCTTGACATGGCGTTGCTGGTTACACTCGATCAGTCGTCCTACGTTAATGTGATTCCACGCCGGCGGTCGGAGGATGCGCTGCGGCGCCTCAAAAAGAAAGACGTCGAGTTTATCGACCGGGAAACCGCGCGCGAAATTGCGTCGCTGGAAGATATTGATATTCTGGTGGTGCCATCAATCAGCCAGGTGGGTGATACGTATACGCTTACCAGTGTGATTAAGGAGACCGCGACCGGCGATGCCCTGCGCACCGACGTATTCAAAGTGGACGGCCAGGAAAAGATTCTGGGCGCGCTCGACCAACTGGCTGGCAAAATCCGCTCCCACCTGGGCGAGTCGGAATCGTCAATATCACGGACCAGCAAACCGCTGGGCGAAGTGACCACGGTCTCGTTTCCGGCGCTCCAGCACTACGCCATCGGTTATGACAACGAGCAGAACGGCCGGTTCAAAGAAGCGCAGCAGCACTACGAAAACGCACTCGACAACGACTCCACGTTTGTTTTGGCCGTGGGCGCGCTGGGCACGCTGGAATACCAGCAATTTGACCGATTTAAAGGCATGGATTACCTCAACGCCGCGGTGGATATGTCCACTGAAACGACGGCGTTGGAATCGTTCGCGATCCGGGCGGCGCACGCTATCGCAGTGGAGCAGGACTATGAGAAAGCGGCGGAGATATATGAAACAATGCTGCGTGAATATCCGGACGCATCAATCTATCGCAACTATCTGGGTGCGGTTTATGGAATGCTGGGCAAGCACAAGGAAGCCGTTACCGAGTACAGGGAGGCGATTCGCGCCGAACCCACGCTTATGATCGCCTACAACGGGCTGGCCACCGAATACCTCGATCATCTCGGCCGGGTTGACCTGGCCCTTGTGTGGTTGCGCCGGCAGATGGCATATGATCCTGAAATCGCCTTGCCCTACGCAAACCTCGCTTACGCTTATATTGGGGCGGACAGCCTGGACCAGGCGGGAGCCGCTCTTGACCAGGCGCTTGTGTACGACGCGGAATTAGGCTTTGGCCTGGAGCTGGCGGGACACCTCCTGTGGCTGGAGGGACGGTACGACGAATCTCTGGTGATGTTTGCCCGGATGCTTGCCGCCAATCCCGACGCCGTCGAACCCCACTACTATATGGGTGTTGTTTACCAGTCGAAGGGCGCCGGCACAAACGCGCGCGACCATTTCGACCGGTTTCGCCGTGTGTCGCAGTGGCGTACCGAAGACAACCCGGACAACGCCGGTTACTTCTTCGATCTTGGTGTGGTGCTGGCGCGGATGGGACAGACGAACCGCAGCCGCGCGGCGGGTGATCGTGCGGCGGAAATCGATCCTGCTGCTTACTACAATCTTGCGAGACTGTACTCGGTCCAGGGACGGACGGACGATGCGTTCGAGTTGCTCGGCCGCGCCGTCGACGCCGGTTTTCGCGATTTGGTTGTACTGAAATACCATCCGGATTTTAAAAATATGCGCGCCGATCCCCGTTTGGCGCAGATCCTGGAAACCTATCTCAAAGTGTGACCTGTAACACATTGTATAGTAATCATTAAACAAAGCGATATGATGCAAATGCATCATATCGTTTTGTTTAATGCGGCGTAAAAAATATTTTACGCCGTTTTATATTTTTTATTGCAAAGAAACCGAATGATTATTGTCATAAAATATATTGTGTTACACTTGATTATCGCCGCCACACAGCACACCACGGCCGGTACAAGAAGGACACTGATAAACATTCTGGAATCCGCAGCCTGGGTTGTTTCCTTCGGATTAAATAAAGTCTGACTTTATCAATGATTCGAACTTGGGGGGATGCCGATGTCTGGGAATCCTACCTATCGTTTGTTACGAATTGTTCTGATCTCTTCAGTTTTGCCGTTGGCGCCGTCGGATGGATTATCCATTTTGACGGCACCAGATGGACGGATATGACAAGCCCCACGACGAACACTTTTTGGGGCGTTTGGGGAACTGCGGCCGACAACGTTTACGCCGTCGGCGAAAACGGCACGATACTGCATTACGGTCCGAAGTGAACAAATTACGGAAACAGAAAGGTGGATCAATATGAGACTGCACAGAGAATTCATGTTTCTGGTGATACTGTCCTGCGCAATTTTAATCACCAGTTGTGGAAGTGACGATGCGCCGGTGGAACCTGTGCCGCTTCCAGCGGACGCAATCGCCCCGTTTGCAATCGTTGACCTTGTATGCACCGACATCGCTGCCACGTCCGTCACTTTGTCGTGGACGGCGACGGGTGACGACACTTCCGCCGGCAGAGCGGGTGAGTACGACGTCCGCTACGCGAGGTCCCAGATTAACGAAGCGGGATTTGCCACGGCATCACAGACCACGGGCGAACCGGTGCCGAAGGCGGCGGGACAGACCGAGAGGTTTACCGTAACGGGCCTCTCCAGCAATACACGGTATTACTTCGCCGTCAAGGCGGCCGACGAATCGG
>CAYUDF010000669.1:0-2513 GCA_964443465.1 uncultured bacterium | reverse complement strand
ACCAACTGGCCTCGCTCCCCGCACCACAGTGTGACCAGTCGGTTTTTATGTTCACAATCGGATCGCACAACCAGGACCGCCGCGGTATGCTGCTCGACGGCGAGGTCCTGGTGGCGGTGTCGGGTTGCGACGCCGCCATCGCGCTGCCCGACCTGATGTTTCTGCTGGGCACGGCGTTCTGGCCGGAATCGGTGCCTGAGTTAAGAACCGAGTTTCCACAGAAATCGCCGGGCTGGCTCAAACGATTGTACTTCGGAATCAAGGACGCCATCTGAGGTTCACCGGTCTCCTCCTGAAAACCGGTCCCACGGCGGTATCTTCTACTTCACTGTAAAAAAGTCCCATTTAGGCGGCTTTCCCATTTTGTGAATATTTTATCTTGAACTTGCACTGGAATGGTCCTATTATAAGACTTTACAAACACACCAATTCCGGCTGAATTTGGTTGTTCGTATCCACAACCGCGGGGGCCGAATTCGGTTGCGTTCTCCATCCGATTTAGTATAATTATCAAATAGGACTTATTTGGTGCGGTTTAGTAACCCACAATATGTGGAGGATTTATGGCAGCCGCCAACGACCCGATACAACAACGTATAGACAAAGATTATGAGTGGGGATTCGTCACTCAGATTGAATCGGAGACCATACCCAAAGGTCTCAGCGAGGACGTCGTGCGAATCATTTCCGCCAAAAAAGAGGAGCCGGAGTGGCTCCTGGAGTGGCGGCTTCAGGCCTACCGGTACTGGCTCACGCTGGAAGAGCCCCGGTGGCCCAACGTGAAGTACACGAAACCCGATTTCCAGGATATTCATTATTACTCTGCCCCCAAATCTCCGGAGGACGGGCCCAAAAGTATGGATGAAGTGGACCCGGAGATCAAAGAGACGTTTGACAAGCTGGGGATTCCGCTGGAAGAGCAGATGCGGCTTTCCGGCGTTGCGGTGGACGCTGTTTTTGACAGCGTTTCCGTCGCCACGACCTTCAGGGACAAACTGTCCGAGAAGGGCATCATATTCGGTTCGTTCTCCGATGCGGTCAAGGATCACCCCGAGCTGGTACAGAAATACCTCGGCACGGTGGTTCCCTACAAAGACAATTTCTACGCAGCCCTCAACTCGGCCGTTTTCAGCGACGGGTCGTTCTGTTTCATCCCCAAGGGTGTCAGGTGCCCGATGGAGCTGTCGACCTATTTCCGGATCAACGCCGCCGAGACCGGACAATTCGAGCGAACACTGATCGTGGCGGAAGAAAGCTCCTACGTCAGTTACCTCGAAGGCTGTACGGCCCCCATCCGCGACGTGAACCAGCTTCACGCCGCTGTTGTGGAACTGGTCGCACTGGAGGACGCGCAGATCAAGTATTCAACGGTCCAGAACTGGTACCCCGGCGACAAAAACGGCGTCGGAGGCATCTTCAATTTTGTCACCAAACGCGGCGACTGCCGCGGGGCGCGGTCAAAAATTTCGTGGACCCAGGTGGAAACGGGTTCGGCCATCACGTGGAAGTATCCCAGTTGCGTTCTCAGCGGAGACAACTCCGTCGGTGAATTCTATTCGGTGGCGCTGACCAATAACTACCAGCAGGCCGACACCGGCACAAAAATGATCCACAAGGGCAAAAACACAAAAAGTACAATTATATCCAAGGGGATTTCGGCCGGCCGCGGCCAGAACAGCTATCGCGGCCTGGTGAAGGTCGAAAAGAACGCGACCAACGCCCGGAATTTTACGCAGTGCGATTCCATGCTGATCGGCGACAAATGCGGCGCGCACACGTTTCCCTATATCGAAGTGGGAAACACGTCCGCCCAGGTGGAGCACGAGGCCACGACGTCAAAAATCGGCGAGGACCAGATTTTTTATTGTCAGCAACGCGGCATCAATCCCGAGGACGCCATGAACATGATCGTGAATGGTTTCTGCAAGGAGGTCTTCGGAGAGCTGCCGATGGAGTTCGCCGTGGAGGCGCAACGGCTCCTGGAAGTAAGTCTCGAGGGGAGCGTTGGATGACGAGACACGGATCAGATTTGCGGGCTACGGCAACCGGATAGAGCCGAAAACCGACGTACAGGCCCCGACCTCCTCTGGGCCTGTACGCTGAGATTCTCGACTACTGTCACACCGCAGGTTTGATCCTCTGTGCAGGCGCCGGGACGATTCGAATCATCATAAACAACTGTTCAAGAGGGAAACCAATGTTAGAAGTCAAAAATCTTCACGCCTCGATCGAGGGAAAAGAAATCCTCAAAGGCATCGACCTGAAGGTGAACGCAGGTGAAGTACACGCCATCATGGGACCGAACGGTTCGGGCAAGAGCACGTTTTCGCAGGTGCTCGCCGGCCGCGATATGTACGACATCAGCGAAGGCGAAATTCTGTTTAATAACAAGAACATCATGGATCTCGAGCCCGAAGAGAGGGCGGCCGAGGGTATCTTTATGGCGTTTCAATATCCCATCGAGATTCCCGGGATTCGTAACAACTATTTTCTGAAAACGGCGCTTAATTCCA
>CAYUDF010000668.1:0-2517 GCA_964443465.1 uncultured bacterium | reverse complement strand
AAGTACTATCATAGGAGGGCAGCATGAGCCCGATCGAGTTTTCGGACACTACGGGTAAGGAGTTCTGAACCTACACAAAATCCCATGTCTCTTTTCGTACCTTTGTTGGAATGGACCCAGAGTCTTGGTCTTACCCGTTCAGCTCCGCTAGCAGCTCGGGCAACGATACGAGTGCAAACGTAGTCGAACGATCACTCATGGCGTAGGGAATCACAAGTTTATCGTTGTGGATCATGCCGCCGCACGAATAGACAACGTTCGGGACGTAGCCGACCCTCTCATCTTCTATTGGCACAAGGAGCGGTTCAGGGAGACGGCCGATGACTCGGGAAGGGTCGTCCAGGTCGAGCAGGACAGCGCCGATCGAATACTGGCGCATCGGGCCGACGCCATGCGTAAGAACCAGCCACCCGTCCCCGGTCTCTATCGGCGATCCACAATTGCCGATCTGGATGATTTCCCAGGCAAATTTGGGCTTGATGAGGAGTTCGGCCTCGTTCCAGAAAAGTACGTCGTCGGACCTCATCAGGAACAGGTTTTCGTTGTCGAGCCGACCGAGCATCAGGTAGCGGCCGCCGACCTTCCTCGGAAAGAGCGCCATTCCCTTATTGAGGGCGTACCGACCGCCCAGCGTCCGAATCTCGATCGTTTGGGACCCGGTAATTTTTAGGAGCTGGGGCATGATGTTCGAGCCGTCGTAGGCCGTATAGACCCCGAAATAGCATATTTCGCCATCGTCGAAGCGAAACTGCACCATACGCATGTCTTCGATTCCGTGACTCTCGGCGTCCGAATTTGGGAAGATTACGAACTCGGACACGTCGTCCAGGTGTGGCAAGTGGAGATCGTAGTTCGCTCGCGCGAGAGCGATCATCTTCTCGGCGGTCTCGCAAAACGACACAGAAGATACGAGTGATTCCCGTACGGCATCGATCGCCACGTTGAGCTCGCCGAAATTGAAGGTCTCGCCCAAGCGCTTCAGAACTTCATCGGTCGAGGCTCCCAATGCGCCTATCTCAATGAGTTTTTTCTGATACGTCTGTTTCTCTAATTGTCGATTTTCAACGACTTGAAGCTGACGGCTGTATTGACTAGCAGGCTCAATCAGGATCCGATCATCGCGATCGATCACGCCGCGACGAAATACGACCGAAGAGACATGTCCTTCGCCTGTCGCCCGCAGGCTCATAACAAAACGGGTGCTCCCCTCTGCATCGGCGTCCTGCAGAATGGACGGCACCATCGAGGGATTAAAAAGCGCCGCCGATTCAATCGCGTATTCCATCGTGAAGTAGGCACCGATCAGGAGTTGCAGCTCTTCTTCGAGATCATGCTCATCGGCAATGAGGTGTTTGACCGCATCGTAGTTGCTCTTAGCAATCGCGACGTGATCCGGATGTTTCTTCTGGAAGTTCCGCCTGAGATCACTCAATAAATCGGAAACCACGGAGCGGTCGAGAGCTCGAATCCGTTCGATGATTCCGCGAAGCCGTTTCTCATCGCCGGGGCCGAAGAACCGAGGAATGACACGACTCGGGTCTGGGTCGAGTTGTTCAGAAACACGTTCGATCTTCACTCGTGAGCGGTTCATTGTTTTGCCAGATTTCAGGACGCGTTGCCCAAGGCGACATTTCTGATGATAAGGAATCGCTTTTCGGACGGCACGGAAACACGCCCGTCGAGACCGGTCTGGAGGAGCGCTTTCATGATGGAAATCATGTCACACCGGGGCCGGGATTACCAGAACTATTTCGAAGTCCCCGTAGTGTCCGAAAACTCGATCGCGTTGTGGCGCCACCACTTGTCGAACGTCTGATACACGGACGGCATAAGATCGGCGTCGTCGATCTTATTTTCGGACAGCACGGGCGAAGGATCTTCGACCGCCTCCACCAATACAAATCACGACAAATTTATTATGGAGCCGGCACCCAGATTCGAACTGGCGAATAACGCTTTTGCAGAGCGAGAGGAGGAAAAAGAATAGTTCGTTGTTATTACGTTAGTTACTTGAAGTGCTTCTAGTTATACCTTTGATCGATTGTCTACCCGGTTCCATATTGTCTCATTGAAACCCATCGCACTCGATCTGTAGTGGCAAATGTAGTGGCAGACGAGATCGACCGTGTGGGTGGAACAAACGCACCGCTATTTGAGGAGAATCATTTTTCTCGTTTGCTCAAAGCCGGGCGCGACCAAACGATAGAAGTACGTGCCTGTCGCTACCTGCAGTCCTGCGTCATTGCGTCCATCCCACCTTACACTCTTCTGACCCATTGACTGCGTTTCGTTGACCAGTGTTCGTACAAGTCGTCCGCCGATGTCATAAACGCGAAGCGTCACTCCCCCGCCGTTTTCCGGCACATCAAATTGAATTGTCGTGGTCGGGTTGAACGGGTTGGGTATATTCTGGTGAAGCGCAAACGTCGTCGGTACGAACTGTTGTGGGGCCGCCGTTGCGGTGCCGGGCGACGCGGGATCGCTTTCGTTATCATTATGGTCAACCGCGGTGACTTT
>CAYUDF010000667.1:0-2518 GCA_964443465.1 uncultured bacterium | reverse complement strand
TTCTGGATGAATCTGTTGACCTGCTGGCGCCGGAAATACACCTGACCGGCTGCGAAATATACCGGAAGTATTCTAAAAACATACCCAAAGCATCGACCGACCCGATGCTTCTCCAGCAGGTATTTGTCAACCTGATCAAAAACGCGATCGACGCCCTGGAGGAAAAGGGATCACTGCCCGCCGTTGTCGAACTGTCGGCGGAGTCGCTGGCCGACGCCGTCAGGGTGAGTATCAAGGACAACGGCATCGGCGTGCCGGAAGAAGCCCTGGGTGACATTTTTGACCTGTTTCACACGAGCAAACCGGCCGGCAAGGGGACCGGCCTGGGCCTGGCGATCGTCCACGATATTCTCAAGCGTCTCGGATGCAAAATTGAAGTCGCCAGCGAACACAATGAATGGACTTGTTTTACTCTTACGATACCGTTCAAGACGGTGGACAACCATCACCAAGGAGAGAATTCTCAATGAGTCATTCAGGCGGGCACAGTTCCGACGGCGGGGGGCTCCTCGCAAAAAAGGGTATGTGGATCGGTATCGGAGCCGGTGTTTTTATCTTGATCGGCTTTATCCTGCCAACTCCCGAATCGATCGTCCACGTACTTCGAGAGTACGGTTTCGTGGACAAAATGATCGAGTGGGAGATCGCGCACGACGAAGCGGGCGCTGCGCGCAAAACGATGATGGTGTTGGGTCTGATACCGATGGCAATCATCTTTTTTGCGACCGAGGCTTTGCCTATCGGACTCACGGGAATTCTGATGCCGGTAATCGCCTACTTCCTCCATCTGCTGCCCCGGGCAATGATCGGAAAGTCGTTCGCGGGTGACGCCCCGATGTTTTTACTCGGTGTGCTGGCAATGGGTGTGGCCGTGGTCGACGTTGGCCTGCACAAACGGCTGGCCAGCTGGCTCCTGGGATGGACCCGGGGGTTTTACGTTCCGATATTTGTGCTGTGTCTCAGCATGTCCATCGTAGGGTCGTTTATATCGGCTCACGCAATGTGCGCGTTCATGACGCCGGTGATGGCGGCTGTTTACTTCGGCGCAGTCAAGGCCAACAGCCCGGAAGGAAAACTGGTGCACGATCCGGCGCTGGCCAAGTTTCTGATGTTTACACTATGTTTTTCCCTCAACGTCGGCGGCGTGGGTTCGCCCGCAGCCGGTGGCCGGAACGTGATCATGATGGGATTCTGGGACGAGTACGACGTTCCGATGGATTTTTTCACATGGATGAAATACGGCCTGCCGTTGGTACCCATACTGGGCGTGCTGGTCGCCGTCTACATGCTGGGATTTTTCAAGAGAAACATCAAAACAACGGATTTGACGCCGGGCCTGCTGGCCATCAAGGAAGAAACGAAAAAGATGGGCAAGATGACGTACGCGGAATACGTCACTTTTGGAATGTTGATCCTCATACTGGCCCTGTGGATCGTCGGCGGCGAGGAACTGGGACTGGGTGGACCCGCGCTGCTGGCCTTGATGATTCCGGTTATTTTTAAAACCACCGAATGGAAAAAAATACTGAACGGAATTTCGTGGGATGCGTGGTTCATGTACTGCGGGGCCCTTACGCTGGGCGTGCTGCTCAAGGAGAGCGGCGCCGCCTTGTGGCTCGCCCAGACCTTTCTCGGCATGCTGAGCGGCGTGGGAATGGACGAGGGACTCGGACTGTGGGTCGGCCTGTCCGGCTTGTCCGGCCTGATGACCAACTTCATGTCGGACGCGGGGACCACGGCATTGCTGGGCCCGATCGTGATTCCGATGGGTATCATGACGGGCGTAGAGGGAGAACCGTGGGCGGTTGGTCTCGGTGTGGCATTCGCCACTTCGTTCGCCCATTTTCTGATCGTCGGCACACCAAACAACGCCATCGTTTACGGGTTGGGAGTTTACCCGGATTCCGGCGCAAAAATGCTTCACCCCATGGATTTCGTGAAATACGGTTTTGTGTTGTGGATACTGTGCATGCTCGTCGTGTGGGTCGTGGGATTCCTGGGCGTATATAACATTGTAGGATTTCCCGACGGGATACTGGACACGGCCCGATCCGCCCTGGAAGGAAACTCCCAGTAACGCTGGATAAGGTACAATTGAACCTGTCCACCGTACTGATAAGTCTGTTCGTATTTGTTATCGGCCCGGTCTGGCTGTCATTTTTCCTGCGCAGACGGCGACCGGGCCAGATGTGGGTGGGGGTGCCACTATCGTTTCTGTTTCCGGTATTCAGCCAGTTTTACCTGCCCGGCGCAGCCACCTATATCATCATTGTGTTTGTTTGCGGCGTAATCCTGTACAAACTGTCGGTGACAGGTTTGCTGCTGTGGGGGTGTACGGGAGTTATTTCGGCCGCCCTGATGTACAGACGTCTCAAAAACGATAACCCGGCGGCGTAATCACTCGCCTATCAGGTCACGCACCTTTGCGATAAACGCGTCGGGATCCACCGGCTTGTCCACAAACATCTCCGGCTTGACCTCTCCCTCTTCACGCATTTCCTTGATGGTCTTGCGTAAG
>CAYUDF010000666.1:0-2519 GCA_964443465.1 uncultured bacterium | reverse complement strand
CGTATCTCCGGCGGCAAGCACAAACGGGCCCAGCGTGTCGGGGCTGGTCGAGATAAAACCGGACGGGTTGTGTTCGAATATTGAGGCCGACGAGCCTCCCGGAATGGCCAGGTAGAAACTGCCGTCTCCGGCTGTTACGGCCTCGTTTCCCGGCGGCGCCAGATCCGTTGTCACCCGTACGCCACCCAGCGGCAGGTCCCCTGGTGAAAACGCGGCATCGTGGTCCCGGTCGTCAAACACCACACCATGAATTACCGCCATCGAAAGTGTCACCAGAGAAACACTCTCCGGCGTGTTGGGGGGCAGGCTGGACCACGCATTAAAGATGGTGACGGAGCGCGGCAGAGTAACCGCGGGCACATTTACCGTCACTGTATAGTCGGCGAATCCCGCCGCCGGCAGCACGGCCGACCAGAAAGGCGTCGAATGGTCCGTGGTCCCGTCGTGAACGGTCACGCTGCCCGCCGGCCAACCGGCGGGCACCGACCACGTCACAAAAAACGAGTCGGGGAATGATCCTGCGTTTCTCAGGCGGAGCGCGGACGTATATGAGGCGCCGTTGTTGGCGCTCCTGGTGGACGAACCACCCTGCCCCGATCCGAGGGGTCCGAATACACCGGCACCGTCGCTATCGATAACCAGGTCCGCCCGCGGCGGGCCCACTACCGTGATCCGGGCTTCGAGGCTTTCGAACGACGTCGAGTCCGTCAGTGACACGATATCGATTAAATAGACGAAATCACCAGTTAAGGCGCCGGCGGGCATCGTCACGTTAAACGTGTGGAGCGTAGAACCACCGGCCACGATTGGCGCGGTTACCGTCGGCGCCCCGCTGCCGTCGAACGTCGCGCCCCACAGGGGAATAGTATTCCACATAACCCGGTACTGGTCGGACTGGGGGCCGAGATTGCGGAGCTCGACGGTAAAATTGATCGACGCAGGAGGGGGCGAAGCCTGAGCGGAACTGCCCCCGGCGCCCGTTCCCGGCGCACCGAACAACCCGTCGCCATTGCCGTCGATGAGACCGTCGACCACAAACGGCGGCACCACCGACACGCGTCCTGTAACGCTGTCCATAAAGAAAGGTTTGTCGGTCTTGTGGGCGTCCACAATGATGTCAAACGTCCCACCGAGCGACAAAGTCGGTACAACCGCGCGCAGTTCGTAGGTACCCGCCGGCATTCCCGATATCGGGGAGGCCATCCCATCAAACGTGACCTGCCATCCGGACGGCGTGATCCAGCTCACTTCAAAACTGTCGTTCCCTTCGATGTTTTCAATCGTCACCACAAAAACCGCTGTATCCCCGGGGTTCACGGTTTGCAGCGACGATCCGCCCAGTCCCGTACCCACCGGGCCATACACGTCGGCGCCGTCGCCGTCGATGACGAGGTCGATTTCACTTGGACTGCTCACGCTGATTGTCGCCGTGATACTTTCTGAAATCCGCGAGTCCGCAACGGAAACAAAATTCATTATCGAGGGATAGGTACCGAACGTCGCGCCCGCGGGAATGGTGACACTGAGGACGTAGTTCTCCTGTGAAAACGGCGCAAAGGCCGGCGTCGCGGCGGGAAAACCGAGACTGACGCCATCGATCACAACAACGGCGCTCCACCCGGCGCCCGGGGGCACCCAGTCGACTGTAAACGAATCGGAGACTCCGCTTTCGTTCTGGACGATGATCGGAAAATTTACTGTGACCCCGCGCTCGCCCGCGTTGGAACTCACACCACCAAGGCCGGAAAACGTATTGTCGTATACATCATCGCCGCTGGTCGCGATAATGACGTCGACCTTTGGTGCGCCAAGCCTGAGAACACCCTTGATCGAATCCCGGCGCGAAGCATCGACGGAGACAGCGGCCGTAACAACCGACGTGTAGTCGCCACCGGGGTTTGGTGAGGCAACCTCCATCTCGAGGATCATCGTCACCGATCCGGTGTCCGGCACAACCGCCGTGGTGAACGGCGTCGTGTACCTCACGCCGTTGTACCAAACCGCCGTAACAACACCCGCCTGTGAGGCAAAGGAGATATCGTACGTCGTGGACTGGTTCCCGGTGTTGAACAGTTCGACATCAAACGTCAATGCGCTGTCCCACGGTGCTTCTTTTAAAGCGAACCCGCCCGCACCATCGTCACCCACGGTACCGTATCCGTTGCCGTCTACGATCAGGTCCGCAGCGTAGTAGGAATCAACCACATTGGATCTTAACGTTGCGCTGTCGAACCGGTTTGGCGACGACATGCTGACCGCGTCAAAAATCACGTCGTACGCGCCACCCGTGGCCGCCGCGCTGGACACGACCTGCACCGTTACCGTCCGGATCTCCCCTGGCACCATCACCGGTGTGCTGAAAGGCAGGGACTGTGGTCCGCCGCCATCGTCGACCAGCACCGTCCAGCCGGGCGGTGCCGTCGCCGTCAGCCGGTAGGAATCGTTATCGATCCCCTCGTTTTCCACGTCCACGGTGAATTCAAGCGCGTCGCCGGCGATCCCGCTTTTTAACGAGAACG
>CAYUDF010000665.1:0-2519 GCA_964443465.1 uncultured bacterium | reverse complement strand
CGTACGCGTCGATCAATACGTCGGTCTGTTCGTTGACCACCACGTCGACGTGTTCATCGACACCGAAATACCACATCGTCTCGTTCTCGAACAGTTCAACACTTACTTTTTTGTTTTCTTCCGCGATACAGGACATCGTTATGTTGGTCGAACCGGTACCGTCCAGGGCCACACCGCGTGAAACCTCGTGGGTCACACCGTTGCCGCCACTGAACACGCGAACTACCGCGGAATCCGGAGTGACCTGCGCCGGTGAGAACGACGGTCCGCTGTTAACGGCCGATTCAACGTGGAGGTCAAAAGAGATCGTGCCCATTGCTTCCGGTTCGCTGGTTCGGCTGCAGCCCGATACCAGGGCCATCGCCGCCAGAACGATTGCCCCGGCGGCAAACAGTAACCGCTTGTGTTTATTCAAGACAAACCCGCTGTTGGTTTTCACTGGATTCTCACCCCCACGGACACCGTGCCCGCCGGGGCGGCCGGCTCGGGTGTTTCTTCTTCCTTGGGCGACGTCGCTGCGGCCACAACAACCAGCACGGCGACGAGCCCGGCATAAAACCACCACTTTTTATAGACAGGTTTAGACGTACTGGAGGCGGCCGCAATCGGATCGTCCCCGTCGTATTCCGTGTCCGGTGCCGTGCGCAGTTTGACCGCCGCCAGTGTATCGCGGGTTGTCACATACGCGTCTACCACCTCGGCCCTGAAAATAGCGGGGTCCGGACCGGCATAGCGCTCGTTCTCGTTGAGCAACCGGAGAAACTGGTCTTTACCCTCGTTTTCGTTACCAGAGAGAATATAGGACGCAGCCAGGAATTCCCGCGCGCTCACGGCAACATCCGCCTTCACATCGGTGCGGGCGAGAAAAGTTTTCAGAACATCAATTGCTTCTGTGTATTTGCCGCGAAAATAATATTTGTACTGGATTTGTTTGAGGTCTTCAGCGGCGTTTTTTTCACCCGCGAAAAGGGGCGCCGGGATACAGGCGGCAACGAGACAAACGATAAGCGCCGTCGCAATCGATCGGTAAAGAATGGAATTCAAAAAAACCGCCATCGGCAGACCTCCCGGGACAGGCGGATGCTAATTATCGATTGTGACCACCGGTTCGCTACCAGCCTCATATTCAACAACCGTTTCCCTGCCCTCAACGACCGTGATATCGAAATCCATGAGGTTCGATTCATTTGCCATCCGGCAGGATATCCTGTGGGTTCCCGCCGGCACCGATATCCCGGAAAACGGCGGCTGTGTTTCAAACAGCTTGCCGTTGACCCTGAACTCCCCGACGCCGCCGAGAAAGTAGACCGACAGTTTTCCGTAGGCCAGTTTCGGAGCTTCCAGCTTGAGCTTTTCCCCCGGATTCAATTCCAGAGTTTCCACCCATCCGGTGGCCCCGTTCATCAGCTCCGCCCGCAGGGTATGCCGTCCTTTGGGCAGATCAACGGCGATACTGCGCGTTTCGCTGTCCTTGAGGTTACCGTCCACAAATATGTTTGCTTTTTCGGGCAGATTCCACTCGACCCTCGCCATAGCCGCTTCCTGCTCGGCGAGCGAGCGCACCTGGAAAGTCGCTTCCCGGCTTTTTGTGATGTAGCCGTCCGTCGCCTTGACCACGGCCTTGTAACTCCCGCTCAATTTTCCATCGGGGTCCCATACCAGCTCGCCCGCTTGTATCTGCATGCCGTCGGGCGCTTTTTCCAGCGAGTAGCGGACACGATTGCCCGACGTGCTGGACGCGACCAGCGTTTTCCTGAAGTGTTTTCCGGCGTCAACCTGCAGTTTGCCCAGTTTTCTGAAGTCGAGCGCAAGATTCGCAGCCTCGACGTCGATCACTGTCTCCGACACCGACGCGGAAGTTCCGTCATCGGCGTAAAACTTGATCTTGTGTTGCCCCGACTGGTTGTGGTCCACCGCCCACACGAATTCTCCGTCGGCTGACAATTTCGCACCCGCGGGGAGCTCGTCGCTGTAAAACCGGATCGTGTCCTCTTCGGCGTCCCCGGCCTGGAGCTCGAATGATACCCTGTCGCCGGTTGTGACCGTCATCTGCTTGGGCGCCGACAAGACCGGCGCTTTGTTGCCGCTGCTGCGCAACAGGTGGACGGGAATCCAGCCGCGCTGATAGCCGAGCCATCCGGCGCCTATCAACAAGACAAACACAAACAGAAGCCCGATGTTTCTGCCGGCGTGACCGCGCCGCGTTCCCTTTGAAGCGGCAACCACGGTTACAGACTTGTGTTTTTTCTTCTGTTTTCCGGCCGGGGTCAAATCTTTTGGCGGGGTCGGACGCACCGGCATGGTGACTGTTTTGTCTGCACCGAACTCCGCGGATATTCGCTCGAGGTTCTTTTTGGCGCGTTCGTTGCCGGGGTCGAGATACAGGATACGCTTGAATTCGAGAATCGCTTCGTCGAGATGGCTTTCGCCTTTTTTCATGTAAAAAGCGCCCTGGGAGAGGCTTCTCGATATGGTCTTCTCCCGATACGATTTATCAAACGCTTCGGGATCACCGATGT
>CAYUDF010000664.1:0-2520 GCA_964443465.1 uncultured bacterium | reverse complement strand
GCGACCCCGCCTTCTGCGAATCTGGGCGAATCCCGTTACTTCCTGACCCGATCCTTTAACGCACGTCCGGCCGAAAACGCCGGGAATTTCGACGCGGGAATCTGGATCGATTCTCCCGTCTGAGGATTACGTCCCTCACGTTTTTTGCGCTTCCTGATCACGAAGGTCCCGAAACCGGTAATCTGCACCTTGCGGCCGGATTTCAGCTCGCCGGCGATGATTCCCTGCTTGGGTACGGTGCTGAAAATTGCGTCGACGACCATCTTGGAGTCTTTGAGCGTGAGGCCCGTCTTTTTTGCTACTTTATCCACTAGTTCTGTTTTGTTCACGATATCACCTCCTTAGCGTTGTTAAAGGCACTTTAAAGACCTCACAAAAATTCTGTCAATAAAAATATCGGGTTTTTCGCATAAGAATGGGATTTTTTAGACACAGAAGAATTCTTTGTTAATACCCGTATCCCCCCGTCATACCGCTGGTGATTCCACCGGCGACTCCACCGAGACCGCGCTGTCCGGTTTCACCGAAGATTTCCGGGTGTGCCTTGATGGCAATTCTGAAATAAAACTGCCATTCATCGCCCGCATATTGACGGTTGAGACTCATTTCCCAGCAGTGGAGGTTGCGCTGAATACCAAAATTCTGGCCGCGAATTTCACGCGCCTGGATGTCGTAACTGACACCGTAATTAAAACGCCAGTTATTCGTCAGATTGAAGTTTCCGGATGCCTGCGCGGTGGCGCGGGGTTCCTGTCCGCGTGCTTTGTTGTAGCCAAACACAATCGACATATCCCAGGGTAACCGCCCTTCTTCCAGCTGGAGTTCGCCGGGACTTTGCGCGGGGACTTCCCCCCGGGCAAACAGGTCTCTGGCCGAATCGTTGTTGTTCCCGCGCGTTGCGCTCGAAGTGTCGGACGCCGCGACAACATTAAGTTCTTCCACCTTCACCGAGTTCGACCGTCCGAACGGATGTGATCCGTGGAATGTGAAACCCGTCTGGATACTGGAAGACAGAAGCTTCCGCTCGTAGGGTTCGTAAGTCTGATTGAGGGAAAATGATGTCCCGAAAGCACGAAGGTTAACGGTACTCGATACGTTCGACCACCCTTCATTCTTCGAGGCTTCGGGGTTATAGCTGGTAGCCAGCGTCCAGATCAGAAAACCGGAAATCTTCCGCAGTTGTTCTTCTACGGAAAGTTCCTTGCCTTCCTCGCCGCCGCCGGGGCCCGTTTCTCCTGCTCCGCCCGGCGCTGTGCTCGTAAAGGGATCGTTCTCCTGACTGCGTCCACCAGGACTTTTACTCAGCACTTTGAGGTCAAACGCGTTTTTCAGCCGGAGGCTGACTCTCTGGCTGCGCGGCTGGTTACCCGTCTCCGGGTTGAAACTGTACTGGACCGACGGCGAGATCAAGTGCCGAATACCGCGCAAGCTGCCGATCCGGGGATAGAATGTCCCGTAGATATTGGTGCTGGAGTTGGCGCCAAGCGACCACCTGAAAATGTTTTCGTCGTCCACGACGCTGTTCGGAGCGATAAAAGTCGTGTCGTTCACCTGGACGGCAAAAGTATCGAACTGGGTACGGGTGTAATTGTCGCTGACGTTAAACGTGGGCGACAGCGTGATAAATTTTATTCTCTGGGGACTGGTGAACCCCAGTGATGCGTTGGCCGAATACGTCTCCTGCGACATGTAATCGACGTTCTCGGCCACGTTATCCACCACCGTCTGGATTGAACGTATCTCTTTTTTGCGCAGTCCACCGAGACCGGGTGAGTACTTGACTCCTCTCATGATGCGCTCCCAGAAACCCCTGTCGCGTTCGCTGTGGCGTTCGCCGAAAAACAGATCGCGGCCGGGAATCGAAAGCCTCAGGTTCGGCAGTGTCTCACTCAACCTGACCACGTTCGGGTCGGTGACATTCAGTTTCTGGGTCCGGTTGGCCGACAGCGTGATGCCCATCGCGTCCCAGTTTCGAGAGAGGCTGATGTTGGACCGTATCTGCCGGTCGACCACACGCTCAATGTCATCAATCTGGTTGATCGCCTGGTTGGCCTTGTCGCTGGATACAAAATGCAGGTCGCTGCTGAATTTTATACCGTTGGCCATCGTCTGGGAGTGCCGGGCGTCGACTCTCCACTCGTTCAGGTACGAATTCAGGTCGCGGTAGAAATCGAATGATATATTTCCGTCAAACTTGTAACGGACCTTGTAACGGTTGCGGATGTTGACTCGTGTCGACCTGTCTTCGTTGAAATCAAACATAAAATTCAGATCGGTGTAGTCGTTTATCGCCCAGAAATAACCGATGTTTCGGATAAATCTCCCGTTACTGTTGTTGATACCAAATTCAAAGTCCGGCCTCAGAATCCCGGAACGGCGGCCACGTCGAATGCTGTTGGCGATAAACGGCAGATAGAAAATCGGCGTTTCGCCGATGTACAGCACCGTTGATCCCGATACGGCCTTGTCCTTCTGGTAGACCTTCATGAGGATCGCGAGAAGCGTCTGCGCGCGATGGAG
>CAYUDF010000663.1:0-2537 GCA_964443465.1 uncultured bacterium | reverse complement strand
TACTGGGATACGACCTCGGCGATATCGGTACGATCCCGAATCGTTTCTATTGTACTTTGTGGAATCTGCAAATTTTATCCGTCTACTTCAGCGTAACGATTGTGACACCGTGGCCGCCCTCACCCAACCCGCCGGGCCGGGTGGAATCCACCCTGCGATCCGAGACAAGGATCTCCCTCACGGACCTGGCCAGCACGCCTTCGCCTACGCCATGGATGATGGTGATTTCCTGGACGCCGCTCAGCACCGCCCTGTCTACGAAGCGGTTCACCGCCTCGAGCGCCTCTTCCCTTCTGTTTCCTCGAATATCCAGGGTGGTCGAGGAAAGCGGTTCGACTTGCACGTCGTACGTGACGCTGTTCGGTGTGCCTTTTCCTTCAAGCGGAGCTTTGTATATAGCTTCTTTATCTAGTTTAATCCGTTTGTTGTTAATTTCAACCGTGACCGAGCCGTTTTCCACAGAGATTACGACTCCTGCGGGTTCACCCGAGGGATTTATTGACACCCGGTCGCCCACCGCAACCTCTACTACCGGCTCCAGTTTCGGGAGTGGCTGCTTTTTTTCCTTCCGGGCGGAGTGCAGCAGGTCGTCCAGCCGCCGCCGCGTCTTGCTCAAAACCTCCCTGCGGGCCTGACTCTCACGAATCTCCCGGACAATCGATTCGACTTCCCTGCGCGTGTCCAGCAGGAACTGCTCCGCTTCGCGCCCCGCCCGTTTGCGGGCTTCTTTTTCGGTGACGTCGTATTCGGCAACCCGTGAAGTGTACTTGTCGATCACGTTTTCCAGCGCCCGTGTCTGGCTGTTGAACCGTTCTCTCTCCTGTTCCAGTGCGACGTGGCTGGCCTCGAGATCACTGAGCACCGACTCCAGACGAAACGCGTCGGCCCCGACGTACGTTTCGGCCGATCTCAGGACCGGCGGAGAGAATCCGGTCCTGCGCGCCGTTTCCAGCCCCCGGCTCCGGCCGGCGATTCCCTGAAGCAACTGGTACAGCGGCCTGCCCTGCTTGTCTTCGAACGCCATCGACGCGTTCATAACACCTTCGGATTTGAGCGCAAATGTTTTAATACGGCCGTAGTGTGTGGTGGCAACAACCGCGGTCCCGCTGGCGATGAGCGCCTCCAGCGTAGCAACAGCCAGTGCGGCGCCTTCGTCCGGGTCGGTTCCGTCACCGATCTCGTCGATCAGGCATAACGATCGCTCGTCCGCCGTGCGACACATCCTGTCCAGGTGGCGGAGATGGGAAGTAAACGTGCTCAGCGAGGTCTCTATCGACTGTTCATCTCCAATATCGGCCATCAGCCGGTCAAAAATCGGCAAGCGGGTGCCGTCGGCGCCGGGCACCTGGATTCCACACTGTAACAGCAACACCGCTGTACCCAGGGTTTTGAGCGCCACCGTTTTCCCGCCGGCATTGGGTCCGGTGATGATCATCACGCGCTTGTCCGGTAACAGCTCCAGATCGAGTGCGACAACTTCCAGTCCCTCCTCCTTCAGCGAACGCACCAGCAGCGGATGGCGTGTCTGCACCAGGCGGATCTCGCCGTCGTCGGATAACTGCGGCGACGAACAGTCCAGTTCCCGGCAGAAAGAGGCCTTCGCCCGCAACATATCGGCTTCGATCATTACGTCGACATTGGCGAGCAGATCCCCGGCTACATCGCGCACACCGTCGCTGAGTTCCCTCAGGATACGGGCGACTTCTACTCCTTCGTCGATAATCAATGTTTCCAGCTCGTTGTTTTTTTCCACCAGGTCGAACGGCTCGAAATAAACCGACCCACCCTTGTGCGACGTGCTGTGGACCATACCGTCGCGCTTGTGGAACTGGGTGCGGGGAACGAGGATCACATAGCGGGTGCCCAGCATGGTGGGAAACGATTCCTGGCCATAACCGGCTGTCAGTTTTTCCGAACGGCCCCTCAATGATCCGCGCGACCGGCCGATCTGGCGCCGGATCGAGGCCAGTTCCGGGCTGGCGTTGTCCTTGACGCCGCCGTCCGGTTCGATCGACCGCTCAATCTTCGTCACCAGTTCTGGGTGCGGCGTCAGGCCGCCGGCCATCTCACACAGAAGGGGAAACTCGTCCGGCGCCGTATTCAGGTGTTTGTGCACGTCCGCGGCGGTCCGTTCGCCCGATTTAATCCGAAGCAGGTCGGCCGCTTCGAGTGAATCGCCACGTTCGACGAGGCGCTCGACAGCGTCACGATAGTCAACTTCCGGAACAGCTACGTCCCCCCGCTGATCGTGCAGGACACGGTATTGTTCGATTGTTTTCAGCGACCGGCGAATGCTGTCGCGGTTGGTGGATGGAGACAATGCGTCCAGTTCCCGGCGAGCGTATTCGTTGACACACCGCGTCGCAATCAGCGATAGCGTCTGGTCAAAATGGAGCGCGCGGGCGGCGTGACCGAAATTATCGGGTTGGCTGTTGTTCTGCATAAAATCAAATTGCCGCCGCGTGGCGGTCGCCGGTTACCGGTGTTTCAATTTTCGGCAGGTTCGGAACGGGTTTTAAATCGGGCCGCCGCGTTTG
>CAYUDF010000662.1:0-2542 GCA_964443465.1 uncultured bacterium | reverse complement strand
CAACACCGGAGACCACGTGGATCAAGCACCACGAGCAGTACGACGAGATGATCCATTCGCCCCACGCAGCGGTGGGTTGTAACGAGTGTCACGATCCGCATGCGTCTGTGGTTTATGACGACGTGGCGCTCGGTATGGGCGTTAAAAGGACCTGCGAATCGTGTCACACGGGCTACGACTACGCCGGGAATCTCCAGCACTACAGCGGACTGGGTGCGCCGACCTGCGTGGACTGTCATATGCCCAAGGCGGCCAAATCGGCGCGCGTAAGTTCCGACAATATATACGTAGCTGATATCGCGTCGCATACGTTCACCATTTCAACGGTGGACACCAACCGCACCGCGATGTGGACGAGCGACGGTAAGTTCCTGAAGCAGGACGAATTTGGACGCGGCGCGATAACACTGGATTTCGCGTGTTACAGCTGTCACAAGGATGTCCTGGACGAAGGCGGTGCTGCCAGCAGGAGAATCCTTTCTGCCCTGGCCGCCAAAGCGGACGGAATGCACACTCCGTAGCTTGCCACGGCTTCGAAACAGGGATTTGAGGGAACGGAGAACAGAAGAGCCCGGGACAGTCGTTCCGGGCTCTTTTGAACCCAGACCCCCGTAGCCGGTTTTCGGCGCCTGGACAGGCTACGACCGACCGAAAATATTAATTGACGGGTAATCACTTATCCCAATATTCTCAGATGCCGAAACCGTTTCAGGACAAACAAACTATGACGAAGGGGATCACTGTGCAACCTTCCGAACGGACGACCGGGCCGCGTGGTTATTTGATAATAATCGTCGCGGCCTTGTTCGCTATAGGGATCATCGCGGTAGCGCAGCAGGAATTACCGGCGCAGGACCCGGTGAGAGAGAGCGGCGCTTGTCTCGACTGCCACGAGGACAAGCAACTGGATATTGTGGGAGGTCCACACCAGATCCTGGAGTCCGAAGTTAATGACAGTGAGGCCACGATCGCGTGTACGGATTGCCATCTGGGGGACGCAAACCACTACGACGACGACCCCGAGGACTATCCCATGTCCAATCCGGCGAAGACGGACGTTGCGATGACCAGTGGTGTCTGCTCCACCTGCCACGTGAACAGTCACCAGCAGAACATGGGCGAACGAAACAGCCACGCCGAGAACGGTGTAAATTGCGTCGGATGCCACCAGGTCCACGGCTCAACCGCAGCGGGACTGCTCCAGCAGGAAGAACCCGAACTTTGTTACCAGTGCCACACCGAAGTGCGGGGCGAATTTCACCAGCCGTACCGGCATCCGGTATCCGACGGTATCGTCCGCTGCAGCGAGTGCCACATGTCACTCGATCAGAACAAACGGGTACTGTCACACGCGAGAATCGACATTGTGTGTTTCACCTGCCACGAGGAATTTCAGGGACCGTTTCCGTACGAGCACCAGGCCGCGATCGGGTACTCGACCGAGGAGGGCGGTTGCCTGACGTGTCACGACGCCCACGGCTCCAGTTTTCCAAGGATGACCAAACAACCGTACGAAGCTCCGGATTTTCAGCTGTGCTCTCAATGCCACATCGTACCGCTGCACAATTTCAACTCGCGGCACGGCGACCAGTGGGCGGGAGTACCCTGTAATGATTGCCACGTTGACATACATGGGTCGTACGTGAGTAAAAACCTGCTCAGTCCGGCTCTGCAGTCACAAGGCTGTTTTAATTCGTCATGTCACAGCTTCTAGTCTATAAACTCGACATGTCACAGCTTCTAACAGGATGTAAAAATGGATAACAAAACCAGACATACAGGATTGTTTGTTCTTGCGGTTTTTCTCCTGCTGGCGTCAGCCGCCCCGTCCGGTGCGTCGGAGTTCGACGGTACGCTGAAACTGGGTGGCATCGGAATCGACGAAAAACAGGGCGATTTGTCGGCGGTACAGGAGACCTATAACCTCTACGACGGATTTAATGTGACGCAGATTCGGTTGAACGGAAAACTGAACCCGCGCAATTACTTCAGCCTCAACCTGCGCGAAATCAACCTGAACAGCCGGAAAGGCGATTTCCTGTACCGCGTTCCGGGTACTTTCAGGTTTTCCTCCAGGTACGATCAGCACAGGCAGGTCTTTGATCCCGAAAGGGCCATAACGTCCGACCGGAAAGACTGGCGTTTCGGGCTGAACTATACGCCGTCCAAATCACTGAAACTTATAGGAAATTACAACATAAACAAGCGTGACGGCGATCGGTTGGGCTATCCCCTCGGCACCGACAGCTGGCTGGGGACCGGGTATGATTACACCCTGCAAACGGGAGGGATTGAGGCGCAGTTGATTCGCGGAAGACGGGGGCTGGGTATACGCTACGACATTACCGATTTTGCGAACCAGCTGGAGCCGCTTACGGACCGACGGGGCCACCTGGTCAGCGTGCGCTTCAATACACCATGTTATTTCTCGGACAAGTGGACCCATTTTGTCCGCGGGGCCTGGGGAAAACACACTGTCAGGCACTATCGCCTGCGTAACATCCTGCTCAATTTTCAGTATACGGGTGTTATATTACCCACC
>CAYUDF010000661.1:0-2549 GCA_964443465.1 uncultured bacterium | reverse complement strand
GCGATTTACCGGCCGGGGTTGTGGTATTTTTCCGGTGAATATTTCTGGCGCGAACCGGTGGTGGCGAGCAACTCGATATTTGCCGTGATTGACTTCAGCCAATACCAGACCGGCCGTATCGAAGCGCGTCGCAGGGTGTGGCGGCAGATGTCGATTCTCACGCAGGTGCAGGCAACTTTCATGGACGGAGAGGAGACGTGGCGGGGCCGTCTCGGATTTCTCACACCCAGATATTCTCTGTCCTGGATTCACCAGACGGGATACGCCGGGGACAACGACGGCCTCACCGGATACGTGAACCAGCCGTTGAGCCCGCGTCTGGATTGTTATGTGACGGCCAATCTGTTCCGTTATCGCGTTCAGCTGGAACAGACCGACCGATCCGACGCTTACGCGACCACTTTTGGTTTTCGCTGGCGGGCCGGCGGTGGATTCGCGATCCGGGCTGAAGGCCAGTACCTGCGAAACGCCGTGATGCAGGACGACTGGAGATATCTACTGAGAATATCAAAGAACTTCTCAGTCAGTTCCGGCGGCGGGAGAGAGGAAACCAGATGAGGAACGCCGTTTTAGTATTTCTGGGAGTGCTCCTGATCGCCGGCACGATTGTCGCCGACAGGTTGCCGGGCAACTCCCTGCACGCGGCGGACAGCGATGTTATTTTTGCGCACGCTGACCACACCGACGTCGACTGTACCGATTGCCACGCAGATATCGAATCGAGTGAACGGGCGGAGGATTTCAACTTTCCGACAATGGACGTTTGCGGGGACTGTCACGATGTCGACGACGACGAAGACTGCGGGATCTGTCACAGAAATGCCGACGACCCGCAGACATCGCCGGAGCTGAAGCGGGAAATCGTGTTCAGTCACAAAAGCCACATCGGCCGTGGGACGGAGTGCGGCACGTGTCACGGTTCCGTTTCCGAAAGCGCGCAAACTCTGCCGGAACACATGCCGGGCATGAAAGGGTGCTTCTCCTGTCACGATAACTTCAAGGCGAAAGACAGCTGTGAGTTGTGCCACGCGGGCAATATCACCCTGCTCGACATTCACCCCGCGGACTGGCGTCATATCCACGAAGACAAGACGGTCCGGGACAGGGACGAGTGCCTGCAGTGCCACACCCGGGACCTGTCGTGCCTCGAGTGTCACCGCGGCGACAACCTGCTGGGCAACATCCACGATCTTAACTATCTGTACATTCACGGCCTGGACGCCAAGAGCAAACTGATCGATTGCAGCAGCTGCCACGACAACCAGACTTTTTGTTACGATTGCCATGCCCGCGAAAACCGGATACCGCTCCTCCATTCGTCGGCTGCGTGGATACTCGACCACGGCCGCGCGGCGCGCCGGGATCCCGAGAATTGCGCGTCGTGCCACGATTCCGCCGACCCGACCTGCGGGCGCGGCGGTTGTCATCTCGATGCCGACGGATTGCGAGGGACCGACAACCGGTTCCATTCGCCGAGCGCGTCAATGTTCAGTTCCAAAGGGGCCTGGCATAACGACGACGGGCACTACTGTTACGTGTGCCACACAAACACCCACAGTTCCGGGATCGGATTCTGTGGTTATTGTCACCAGTAAAAACAGGGCCGGGAGGCCATGAGTCACACACGATACCGGCATATTTTTTCATCACTTTTCGTGATCGTTGTGTACGCGCTACTCGCGGCAACATTGCCAATGGGGTGCAGTTCCGAAAAAACATCCCCGACGTTACCGGGAGCGCATCCGGTCAGCTGGATGCAATCGGAGTCTCCCGATTTTCACGGCCGTCTCGTTTACCAGAACGGAACGGAAAGTTGTGCAAGCTGTCACGGTATCAACCAGACCGGCGGCCGTGTTGAAATATCGTGCCTGGACTGTCACGGCCCCGGCGGAGCGGACTGCAGCCGCTGCCACGGCGGCGAAGACAACTCGACGGGAGCTCCGCCGACGGGTCTCCGGGGAGAATCGGCGGACACTTCACTGGCCGTTGGCGCCCACACGGCGCACCTGGTGAATTCGTGGCTGGCCACCGCGGTTCCCTGCAGCACGTGTCACACCGTACCGTTGTACTTGCTGAGCCCGGGGCACGTCGATCAACCGGGTACGGGTGGACAACCCCCGGATTCGATCGCGGAAATCGTGTGGCACGGCCTCGCCGACCCCGGTAACGCTGCGTGGGACCGCGTGACCCGAACGTGCGCCGGAACCTACTGCCACGGGAATTTCAGCGGGGGTTACGCGAACAACGCTCCGGTATGGACAGGGTCCAACCAGGCAACCTGCGGTTCGTGCCATGACGTCGGCAGAGACCCCGGCCAGCTGGGGGGAAGCCACGCCTATCACGTCAACACCGCCGGACTGGCCTGCGGTGATTGCCATTTTTCGGTTACCGACACATTACTCAATATTCTCAATCCCGCTCTGCACGTAAACGGCCAGGCAGACTTCCTCGTTCGCGACCAGGCGCTGTGTGACGATTGCCACGGGTCAGGACCCGAGGTGTGCATCCAGTGTCACGGCGGAACCGACAACCAGACCGGCGCCCCGCCG
>CAYUDF010000660.1:0-2565 GCA_964443465.1 uncultured bacterium | reverse complement strand
ATCCGGAGACCATTGGCCGTCTCAGTCCGGAGACCATTGGCCGCCTCAGTCCGGAAGTCATCGGCCGTCTCAATCCGGAGACCATTGGCCGTCTCAGTCCGGAGACCATTGGCCGCCTCAGTCCGGAGACCATCGGCCGTCTCAGCCCGGAGACCATTGGCCGCCTCAGTCCGGAGACCATTGGCCGCCTCAGCCCGGAGACCATCGGTCGTCTCGATCCGGAAGTCATCGGCCGCCTCGATCCGGAGACCATCGGCCGCCTGGATCCGTCGGTACTCAGCCGGCTGGATCCGAACACGCTGGGTCGTTTGGACCCGGCCGTCCAGGGACGTTTGAACGCAACAATGGATCGATAGCTGGACGTTCTTTATCAACTCGAGAGGAGATGCCACTTTTACGGTGGCATCTCCTCATACTTTTAAACTGCGCCAGGTGCCATGCGACGAATCGCATTCTTAACAATCACGCTAATTGTTCTCCTGTTCGCCTGCCCGGGTTTCTCCCAGGTTTTTTCGACCCAGCTCAAAACGTTAAAAACTGACAACCTGCGCCTGGTTTATATTGAGGGCAACGAGCACATAACCCCGCATCTTACGCGGTGTTTTGAGAACTCATTGGCGTTTTATCGCGACGTTTTCGGGTACCAGCCGGGAGAAAACGTCACTGTCCTCATGCAGGACTTCGACGACATCGGTTATGCCGGGGCAACCGGAGTGCCGTACAACTGGATGACGCTGGGCATCGAGCCGTTTGAATACGTATACGAAGTATCACCGACCAACGAACGCATCAACTGGGTGATGAGCCACGAACTGCTGCACGTCCTGGCGACCGATCAGGCGTCGTCGTCCGACCGGTTTTTCAGGAAGATATTCTTCGGGAAGGTGGCGGCGGAAGACAAAAACCCTGTTTCGCTGATATACAGCTATCTCACGGCGCCGAGACAATACGCCCCGCGGTGGTTTCACGAGGGGACGGCCACGTTCATGGAGACATGGATGTCGGCCGGTATCGGCCGCGCCCAGGGTGGATACGACGAAATGGTTTTTCGCACAAAAGTCGCGGAGGATTCGAAGTTTTTTCAACTGGTCGGTCTGGAGTCGGAGGGCAAAACAACAGATTTTCACCTGGGAGCCAACGCGTACCTCTACGGGACACGGTTTGTGTCGTATTGTGCGTTGAAGTACGGGCCCGAAAAAATCATCGACTGGGTGAAACGTACCGATGGCACAAAACGGCACTACTCGAAACAATTCGAGTATGTATTTGGTGTGGACCTCGGGGACGCGTGGAACGACTGGATCGACTGGGAGCACGGTTGGCAGCAGGCCAACCTGGATTCGGTCGGACTTTACCCTTTGAGCGAATTCACGCCGGTTACCCGAAAGCCGCTCGGATCGGTTTCCCGGGCGTACTTTAACCCGGATACTCGAAAGCTCTACGCCGCCGTGCTTTATCCCAACGAGTTCGGCCACATTGCCGAGATCAACATCGACACCGGCGAGATGAAAAAAATCACAAACGTCAGAACTCCTGCGCTGTTTTACGTGACGTCACTCGCCTACGATGAGAAGGGCGAAAAACTGTTTTACACCACTGACAATTCGAAATCCTGGCGCGACCTGCACCGTGCCGATGTCAAAACCGGTGATTCGGAGCAGGTGTTCAAAAACGGGCGAACGGGTGATCTTGTGTTTAATCCGATCGACCGATCGGTGTGGGGGATCCAACACAACAACGGATTGTCTCACGTGGTACGGTTTCCGCACCCTTACGACAAGTTCGAGTACGCCGTCTCGCTCCCGTACGGGGCCGACCTGTTTGACATTGACATATCTCCCGACGGAAAATATTTCACCGCCTGCGCGATCAACGAGGCGGGGGACCGCCGGCTGGTCCGATACAGGATCAACGACGGGTCCGAAGTCCTGCTGACCAACCGCGAAACACTGTTTGAGTTTGGCAACAAAAACACGGCCGCGAACTTCGTCCACTCCCGCGACGGCCGGTACCTGTTTGGCACGTCGTACTACAGTGGAGTGTCCAACGTATACCGGTATACGGTCGATTCGGGACGGATGGAGATCATTACCAACACCGATACAGGCTATTTCAGGCCGGTTCCCGTATCAGATGATTCGTTGATTGTATTCCGCTACACGTCGAATGGTTTTCTTCCCGTAAAAATCGGTATCGACCCGATCGACGACCTGACGTGGGCGGAGCAGGTAATGCCGACTGAGGAAGAAAAGGCGGAAAAGGAGACCATACGGTCCAGCCGGTTTCTGGGGACCGAAATCAGCAGCAGATATCCTGTAGTCCACGGCTGGAATATCGGTACACCGGCCGAGATCGACCTGGACTCTGTAGTGGTCGAATCGGGAGACTATAAGCCGTTTCGAAACGTGAAGTTTACCAACATCTATCCGATTGTGCAGAGTTACAAAACGCGGGTTGCGTTGGGATTTCGATTCAACTTCAGGGAGCGAAACGGGCTCCATTTCTTTGAAGTCGACGGCCTGATCACACCGAACAGCAGCCTGCCCGACGACGAAAAGGGCCACG
>CAYUDF010000659.1:0-2567 GCA_964443465.1 uncultured bacterium | reverse complement strand
CACGACGCTCCAGGTCGACAACTGTGACGGCAACTGGGTTGACGTTTACGGTGGCCTAGGTATTTGGGACGGATTCGGAACCGACACGCTGTCGATTCCTGTTTCCGATACGACCCACGCCGGTACCATGAACCTGCGCTTCAGCTTTGTCGCTGACGGCGCCTGGTCCGACGCCGACGGTCTGTGGGATACCGACGGCGCTTTTATCCTGGACGAATTGACCGTGTCCGACACTTCCGGCGTACGTGTCGCGTATGAGGATTTTGAGGATGAAATCCCCGGCGACAACGATGCCGACGACTGGGAAACCTGCACGCCGGTTCCGTATGGAGACTACGCGGCGTTGTATCCGGGGTTGTCAATGATCCAGGAAGATCCGTGTGCCAGTGAAAATGACTGTTTGTGGGCGTATTTCCAGGGATCAACGGCCACCTATTCGTGCGGGGGCTGGCCCGCACAGGTGGCGGTTCCCTATTTGAACTCGCGCGACCAGTATATCCACAACACAGTGTTTTCTCCCGATATCGCGGTCGTCGGTACCGGCACCGTTTGGGAGATGCGTTTCGACGTTTATCGTGACCTCCAGCTCGACGCGCTTATTTTCTACGTTTGGGCGGTTCGCACGATCGACGCATCTGGCTGCCCCGGTGGCTGGGGCGGAGACGGATTTGTTCGTTACGGAGGCGGCAAAGACTGGTTGCGGTCGACCTACAGCATTGGCCAGTATCTCGAACCTGGTGCGACGTACGTGGGTCTGCGCATCGGAACCCGCGATATGTGCGGTTTCTGGTGCGGCGTATACGGTACCGGCGCCTGTCACAGCCACGCGCCGCTGGTCGACGACGTCGAGTTGTACCGTGTGGCCAGTTACGGTCCGCAGTGGGCGGGTCGTGACATCGACATGTTTCAGGACAACTTCACCAATCCCAACACGGGTAAGGCCCGGGCCGACATGGCGACCGACATCCTGCCTGCTACCAGCGCGGGTATTCAGCCGGGCGACTCCGCCAGGGTCGATGTGGTGGATCCCGAAAACGGAATCGATTTTCACACAACCGGCGATTCGACATCCGGAGCGGCTGTGTATTTTTACTGCAGCATCGACGGACCCAACGCTGCCGTGGCGGGCGCCGACCTGCTTTCAGACACGCGTTACAATTATATCGGCACGGTATCCGCTGGTGGTCGGATGTGGCACCAGATTCAGATGGACAGCACATGGCACGCTGGCGGAGGTCTGGTCTCTGACCGCTACAATATCGACTTGAATGACAACCTGTTTGTGCCGGGAGATACCGTATGGCATTTCTTCGGCGCGCGCAGCGGCCCGCCATCGGGTTTGAGCACCTACTGGGCGCTTCCGGTGCCCACGGCCACCGCCCAGACAGGTGACATCTCACTGGCCGCGGCAAACGCCGACGAGTTCACCATACTGCCGACTCTGGGGTATAAAGACATCCTGTATGTTGACGGTATGAACTTCAGGGGTTCACAACCGTTTTTTGACACGTCGTTCGAGATGATGAACATCGCAGACCAGGTCGATCGTTATGACATCCGCGGTCCGTCGTCGGGTGTGGCCAACCATCCCGGAGCGCGCGTCCAGGTATTCACACAGCTTACCGACAACTACGACAAGATATTCTGGAACGCCGGTGACCTGGAAACGGCGTTTGCCGACGGTTCCGGTACGCCTGACAAGTCGGACGATACCGGTTTGTTGTTCTCATTCCTGGACAACCTCGCGGGTACCGGTGGCGGTGTTTATCTCAACGGCGACGATGTGGCGGATAAGTGGCTGAATGTGCACACGTCCGTCTCTTCGACGCAGCTGCGCACCAAGTATATGACGTTCGGTCTGGCTGCTGCCGACCACGTCCCCAGCTACGGCATCAGCCCGTTGGTTGTGGGCGAAGGCAAAACTGGCGACATGTTCCAGGACGGCTTTGGAGTTGACACACTGGTGGCATACGGCGGCTGCCCGTTGATCAACGATTTTGACGTGATGACGGCCGAGGGTACCGCCCGGGTGGAAATGTCCTATCACGGGAAGGGCATCACCGGTGGCGCGGTGATCTCCGATACCACGATGAACGCCGTGGGTAATATTGTCGGATTCGTATTGAGCGGTTTCAGCTATCATTATATCCGCGACGCGCGCGCGATGGGTATTCCGGCGCGCGCGGAACACCTTCACAGAATCCACACGTGGTTCCAGGATCTCGCCGATTATCCGGTGGATCTGCCGAAACCGGTGCTGAGCGTCAATGACCTGCGCCAGAACTACCCCAACCCGTTCAACCCGGTCACCACAATCAAATACCAGGTAAAAACGGCCGGCCCCGTGACGCTCAAGGTGTACAACGTGGCCGGCCAGCTGGTGCGCACACTGGTCAACGAATCGAAAAAAGCGGGACAGATACACGAAGCCAGGTGGAATGGCGAAAACGACGCGGGCCGTAACGTATCCAGCGGCGTGTATTTTTACAAGCTGGTCACCGGCGACTACACAAAAACCCGGAAGATGGTCTTGCTGAAATAGATTTGGGGAGGTAATTCGGTAGTCG
>CAYUDF010000658.1:0-2568 GCA_964443465.1 uncultured bacterium | reverse complement strand
GGGCCCCGGCGGTTTTTTTAATGAACAGATGCTGAGCTAACTATTTAAGCAGCAACATCTTGTGCGTCTTAACAAACTTGCCAGCGGTGAGACGGTAAAAATACACGCCCGTCGCCACCCGATGTCCGGCATCGTTTGTGCCGTCCCACGACAATTTGTACATGTCCGCGGGCCGGTTTTCGTTAACCAGCGTGCGCACCCGCCGTCCGGCAACGTCGTACACAACCAGCTGCACATGGGTGTTCTCTGCAATCGAGAACCGGATGGTCGTTGCCGGGTTGAACGGGTTGGGCACGTTCTGTTCGAGCGCATTGGTGATTTTGTAGATCACCTTGTACGGCCCGTACTCGGAACCCGGTCCGTTGTCGACAACTTCCTGCAGCTTGTAAAAGTACTGGCGATTGGGCTGCACGGACTCGTCGCGCCACTCATACGCGGCGCCGTTGACGCGACCGTTCGCTTCGATAAGCTGTTCGGTTACGCGTTCGTACACGCCGTCCTCGACCTCGGCACGCGCCAGATGGAATCCCCGGGTTCCGACTTCGAGGCCGGTGGTCCACCGCATCACTGCGGCGCCGTCCTCGATTTCGGTCTCGAAATTGGTCAGAGTGACCGCCAGGGGAGTCGATATGGTGAACGGGTGTTCGCTCATCGCCGACCCGACATCTGACCCGTTGGAGTACAGGGTTACCAGCACACGAACCTCGCTGTATATGCCGTTGGGCGTCAGCCAGTCAACCCGGCCCTCATCGGGAATTCCCTGGGCGATGGGTTGCCACGTTTCGCCGTCGTCGGATGTCCACTGGACATCCACGGCGTCGATGTTATAACCGAAGGGTGATTCCCACTCGATGGTTGTCACCTGGTTCGGCGGGAGGTGCTGCCACGGTTTCGGACAGCGAATTACCGGGCGTATGGTAATCATCGTGGACTCGCCGAGGAAGTCCTCGGTGCCCACGGTACCGGCGATTCTGACCGGCACCACCCATCCGACGGGTAACGCGTTCTGGAACGGTACACGGTCAAACCTGACCTTGAGTTCTTCCAGACCGTCGCGGTCGATATCGGTGATCTTGTTGTAACTGAGCGCCGGCACCATCTCGTTCATCGTCACAGACGACAAGTCGATGTCACGCGGGTCATATCCCGGCGGCAACTCGATCCACGCGCGGATGTAGCGGAACTGCCACCAGCGCAGATCCTCGTCGTCTTCAAACACGACCAGGATACGCGGGAAGATCCGAAGATCCGCCGGCACCGGAGGCGCCGTGTCGCCAAAAAATGTCAGCTTTGCGTCACCGCCGGTGGCGATGATAAACCTGCCTGAACCGGAAGGATCAAACGCGATCGCTACGGGATCATCGCCGGTCTGGATCGTATCGACATACGCGATATTCACGCTCTTGGGCGGCAGGATGACGGGAGTTTCAAGTGCCCCCACCGATCCGATCACTTCGACCGAAACCACGATAATTTCGTCTGTGTCCTCCTGAATGATGTAAACCAGCGCGCCGTCGGCACTCACGGTCACGGTTTTTGCGCCGGAACCACCCTGCACCCGGCCGATCACGCTGTTTTCGGTCGCGCTGCCGGGCTCCACATCAACGATTACAACTTCACCCTCGGTGGTCACAATAAACAGCAACGTTCCGTCGGGTGAAATGGTAACGGTTTTGGATGCGGATCCAAGCGCCACTTTTCCGACCACACCGAAGTTGAGCGGTTCAAGTACGGTGATGCCGGTATCGGTACCGATGTAAATGATGCCTCCATCGGGCGAGATCGTTACCGTTTTCGACGCGGACCCCATTCCGTAAGTACCGATCACGTTGTTGTACGTCGAACTGGTCGAATCGCCGTCAACCACGCTAAGACTGTTGGAGCCGCTGTTGACCACGATTACGCGACTGCCGTCGGGCATCACCGCGACGTCAACCGGATTGGCGCCCACAACAACCGTCGACATCACCGAGTTAAAATTGGGCGATCCCTGGTCGACATCGATGATTGTCAGACTGGCCGAGCCGAAGTTGGCCACAAAACCCTGTTTACCCGCCGGGTCGATCGCGATGGCGACGGGGTTGTCACCCACCGGGATACCGGGATACGTTACCAGGCTGTCCACACCGATCGGAATCACCACATCCCCTTCGGGATTGACGGAATATGCGATCGCCCCGTTGGGTGTGATGGTCACGGTCTTCGACGCGGATCCCATCGCCACGGTACCGACTACGTCGTCGATAGTTGTCAACGACGGGATCAGCACATTAAACGCGATCACGTTAGTCGTATCGACAGGCGTGGCCACGCGCAGAAGGCCGGACGTCGCGCCCAGCGGCACTCTGACCGTGAGCGAATTGATGTCTCCGGACTGTGGTGTGGCCGCAACGTCGTTGAACAACACCGTGTTGGCCGAAGGTATCTGATCAAAACCGCCACCCGATACAACGACGTCTATCAGTTGAGTCGCGCTGGGCGGCGCGACCGACAGGATGTACGGTGCAGGCGGCGCCTGGGTCGTGAATATGGTGCTTCCCGGGTTTTCCAGGGGAACGCCACTGGCGT
>CAYUDF010000657.1:0-2572 GCA_964443465.1 uncultured bacterium | reverse complement strand
CGATGCCGCCGCGGGCGATTCCAAAAGCGGGAGTCGGGTCGAAGAGGCGGTTATCTGTGGATATTGCGAACCGCTTGATTCTGTCGACCACATTAGAGCGTTGGCGGATCGGTTGAAGGGGGCGGGGCTCCGTGTCCGGGTGATGACCGGGCGGCGTGGGTCGGCGGGATTCGAAATGGATACGGTGGACGCCCTGCGCGGTTTCGTCGATCGGATGTCAGTGAGGATGTACGGGCCGACGGCTGCGCAACACGAGAAGGCCGCAAATACCGGCCTCGGTGACGCGGCGTTCGGATCGCTGGTTGAGTTGGTGCGGCGTTCGGTATCGGCCGGTATCGAAACCGACTGTTTGTTTGTCGCCGCCCCGAAAACTAAATTAGAACCGTGCCTCGAACTTGCAAATAATCTCGGCGCGGGATGTGTCGTACGTAAATTTCGATCGTTGTAGACTAAGTCGGAGGAAGAGAACGATGGGAAGAGAATGCGAACACCCCGATGGTGATTTTGTCGGCAAATGCGCGATCTGTGGGGATATGGTGTGTGGTGAATGTTTTCAGACGATTTTTAATACCGTTATCTGCAGCATGCACGAAGAACTCGAAGATGAATCCGAGTGGGAACTGCTGGGTTTTTATTCCAGCCAGGCCTCGATGGAAGAACGACGTTACTTTTTGCAGGATCAACAGGTGACGTCGATTGTTGTGGAGTCGGAAGACGACGTCATTGAATTGTATGTTCCGATAGAAGAAAAAGGCGACGCTTTCGAAGCGTTGCAGGGAGCAGCCGAGGAAGTTCTGCAGTGTAACACCTGCAAGGTGTTCTATTCGCAAGAAGTGGGCGCGTGCCCGATCTGCGGCGTCCGTCACATGGAAAAAGAAACGTAATCGAAAGAACGGAGCTATGAAAGTACTGGTAACAGGTGGCACTGGGTACGTTGGACGTTCACTGAGGGAGAAACTGCGCGACCAGGGACACGACGTCCGGCTTCTGGTTCGCCAGGAAAGCACGCACAAGGTAGGCGCCGGTGAGGGATACGAGGTCGTGGGGGGAGATGTGGGGGATTCGCACGCCTGCCTGAAAGCGGTTGACGGATGTGCGGCGGTAGTGAACCTGGTTGGAATCATCCGTGAATACCCGGATGACGGCACGACTTACGTAGCGATGCACACAGAGGCTACCTTTAACGTGCTGGACGCGGCCCGCCGTTCTGGCATTGAACGGTTTATTCATATGAGCGCGCTGGGCGCGAGCCCCGATGCCCGCTCGAAGTATCACACCACCAAGTTCGAGGCCGAGGAAATTGTGAAAAATTCCGGCCTGCGCTGGACAGTATTCCGGCCGTCGGTGATTTTTGATCGTGGTGATATGTTTATCCAGGAATTGGTCGACCTCGTGCACCGGTCGGTTGTGCCGATTATCGACGGCGGTAAGGCGATGTTACAACCGGTCTCGCTGGCCAACGTCACCGACGCGATGGCGGATTCATTGGTAAAACCCGAAACGCAGGGTACGATGTTTGAAGTCGGGGGCCCCGACAGGGTCCAGTTCAGGGCGCTGCTCGACAAGATCGCTGCGCACTACAAAGTGCACATGAACACGATGGCTATATCCTCGACATTTATGAAACCGGTGGTCAAACTGCTGCAGGGATTCAAGTCGTTTCCGCTGACAGTGGACCAGCTGATGATGCTCGTCGAAGATAACGTCTGCGACACGACTGAATTTCAAAAAGCTTTTGGAATTGAGAAGCTGGATTCATTTGAAGAAGCGTTGCCGTCGCTGCTCGAAGGTTCCGACGCCCGCGCCGCGTAGAATAATTTTATATATTTTAAAAATCCTGGTGCTGTCACACGCACCGGGATTTTTTGTGTCGTTTTCGGCATTGTTTACAAATTAATTAATATTTATCTTGACAGGATTCTTGTTCTGTCAGCCGCCGCCTTCCTGTTGGAATCAAGCTCCACAAGCCGCATGACGGCCCAAAAACTGCCCGTGTTATAATACCTGTGTTCCTCCCATACCCGTTCGGGCCGGACGCCCCTCCGGGTATTTCGCAATTTATAAAAACATTGCGGAGTTCAATGTTTTTTTAACCGTGGGAGGTCCTGCCTTGAAATCTCTGAAAAGTCTTTCGGATAACAGTCTTCTGAATCGCCTCAATAAACTCGTCAAACAAGAACACGATCTTACCTGTGAGATACTGCTTCACCTGATCGAAGTGGAAAATCGAAAGATCTATCGATCTCTTGGGTACAGCTCGATGTTTGTCTATTGCACAGACGCCCTGGGTTACTCGGAGTCCTCAGCCCAGCGAAGAATCTGTGCGGCACGGGCGATCCGCAAGTGCCCAAAAGCTTATCATTATCTTCGTGATGGCCAAGTGAATCTTGCGACACTGGCACTAGCGTGGAAATATCTATCGCCGGATCTACTTGAGGAAATCCGTGACAAGAGCTATCGGCAAGTACAGACAATCATATCCCGATACAATCCAATGATGAAGCATCGGGATCTCACTCGACCGGTTGCTGTGAGAAAGCCGGTCGAGGCGGCGAGCGAGAGACAGACCGTA
>CAYUDF010000656.1:0-2572 GCA_964443465.1 uncultured bacterium | reverse complement strand
TTCAAAAGCTATAATCGCGCCCAACCCTCGGAGCGAAGCGAAAGGGGTACGGGCGCCCATTAATTCAAAAGCTATAATCGCGCCCAACCCTCGGAGCGAAGCGAAAGGGGTACGGGCGGATATTGATATCATTGCAACCCGAAATATATCACATGATTGTGCCGTGTCACGCGATTTTCCCGGCTTCGGACAAACCGTAGAAATTTCTAAATTCATTGAAATTCCGTCATTTTACCGTTAATCTGAGAGGTAGCCGAATTGAACTTACTTAGAAGTGAGTTGGATTCAAGGGGAGTTGTCGGACAACGATGCCGGAAAACAGATTAACAGACAATCTGAACCAGGAAGTGGCACAGCTGCGGTCTCGGATCCGCGAGCTGGAGGCCGAACTGCAGAAACACGCCACCAAAGTACCCCGGACCCACACCGACCGCTACCGTACGCTGTTTGAGCAATCGGCCGACGCCATCCTGATCATCGCCGGAGACACCTTTGTCGACTGTAACCAGGCCACGGTCGACATGCTCCGGTACGAGACCAAGCGGGAGCTGCTCGAGACCCACCCCTCGGAGTTGTCCCCTCCCACCCAGCCGGATGGCCGCAGCAGCTACGAAAAAGCCAATGAAATGATCGCGATCGCGTTCGAGCAGGGCAGCCACCGGTTCGAATGGGATCACAAACGCGCGGACGGCGAAGTATTCCCGGTTGAAGTGTTGCTGACACCCATACCCGATGCCGACGGTACCAAGCTGCACGTGGTGTGGCGCGATATCACCGAACGCAAACAGCTGGAATCGAGGCTGCGACAAGCCCAGAAAATGGAGGCCATCGGCAAACTGGCCGGAGGCATTGCACACGATTTCAATAATCTGCTGGTCGCCATCAACGGCAACGCCGAATTGCTGCAGGATGAGGTCGGTGACGATCCCGAATTACTCGACCTTACCCGTCAAATCCGCTGGGCGGGCGAACGCGCCGCCGACCTGACACGCCAGCTCCTCGCGTTCAGCCGCAAACAGGTCCTGCAACCCAAAGTCCTCGACCTGAACAAAGTGATCGCCGAAATCTACAAGATGCTCGGCAGGCTAATCGGAGAGGACATCCAGCTGGTCACACACCCCTCCCGATCACCTGCGTTGCTGAAAGCAGACCCCGGCCAGATTGAGCAGGTGTTGATCAACCTCGCCTCGAACTCGCGCGACGCCATGCCGGACGGCGGTACATTGACACTGGGTGTTGAGGCCCGCCGGATCGAGCAGGGCCTTTCGACGGGCAGTCTTTCTCTCGACCCGGGTAACTACGTTCGTTTGAACGTGGTTGATACGGGAACCGGGATGGATAAAGAGACCAAAAGGCGGGCGTTTGAACCGTTTTTTACCACAAAGGGTCCGGGTGAAGGTACCGGCCTGGGCCTGGCCACTGTTTACGGGATCGTGACACAGAGCGGCGGCAACGTAGTTCTGCACAGCACCGAGGGAGAAGGCGCGACGGTGGAAGTGTGGTTTCCGGCTACCACTGAAGCGCCCGCCAGGGAAATACCGGAACCACCAAAATCCGATGCGGGTGGCGACGAGACTATTCTGGTTGTGGAGGACGAAGGCACCGTGGCCACATTGGTCTCCCGGCTGTTGCAGCGCGAGGGATATACGGTCCTGCAGTGCTACAATGGACTGGAAGCGATGGATTTGTACGAAGCGCGCCACGACGAAATCGATCTGATTCTGACCGACGTGGTGATGCCTCGTATGGGAGGCCCCGAGATGGTCCGGCGTCTCCGGGAATGCGGCCACGATCCGCTGGTCATCTTTGCATCGGGGTATTCCGATGGCACAGATGGTTCACTCGACCAGTTGGATGGTCACGCCGGTTTTCTGCAGAAACCGTACAGCCCCCGCGAGTTACTTCGGAGTGTCCGTCTGGCGCTCGACCGCGTTTCACATAAGACAAACCCGAAAAACTGATAACAACGCACAAAAAAAACCGGGACGGGCTAAAGCCCGTCCCGGCAGTAATCATCTGATCCACTACCCCCGTCGCTTCGCGCGGGGGTTGGGCGCGATTATAGCATTCTACACCGGGGCACCTTAATGTTATATAATTCGCCCAGTACCCGGAGGGTCGCCAGACCCGACCGGGTATATTGTGCGCCCTTACCCCATTCGCTTCGCTCAGGGGTTGGGCGCGATTATAGCCTTCTACACTATTGTGCGCCCTTACCAGCGCGTATAAGCCACCCCGATAATCCCAGTCAGGTACTGGTATTCCGCTGCGTCTCCAAAGACGGATTCCCCGGCCGCGAAAGCATAGTGATACCTCGCGGCAACGATACCCTCGATATCCCCGAGCGGAAACTGGAATCCGGCTTCGCCTGAAACGCCGAAGTGCCAGTTGGTTTTTTCCGACGTCCACACACCGATATCGAGGCGCTGCGAGATGTAATAGGCTCCGGCGCCAAGACCGATGAACGGTTTGATCTTGTTTTTACGGCCGATATAGTAATTCGTCGTCAGCAGGAAGGGCAACGAGTTGACCCAGCGACGCTGTGTGCCCGTGATCGCTCCGTCATCAAACT
>CAYUDF010000655.1:0-2574 GCA_964443465.1 uncultured bacterium | reverse complement strand
CTGACACGGTTACCCGCTTTCATAACGGTTGTGAGCGGCGCCGTCATGGCCGTGAGCGGTATCGATATAACCAGGATTCGCAGCAGCGGCACGGCCGCCAGATATCGGTCACTCGAAACCAGCCGGACTAATTCCGGCGCAAAGGCCCATATCGTCAGGGCCACCACCCACGCCACGGCCGCGTTAAACTTGAGAAACACCCGGGTCGACGACACGATCGCTTCCCACCGATGTTCGGCATCGAGCCTTGTGACCTCCGGCTGAAATGACAGAACCGGGACACTCATAAAACGGTTGGCCAACCTCAATATGCGCGATCCGATGTGGAACTGTGAAAGGATCTCCAGTGCGAACACCCGAGAGAGCAGGTAGCGGTCGACATCGGTAAAAGCCACGGCCACCAGACTCAGTCCCGTCGCACCCATCCAGTAGCTTCCGTACGCGTTGATCTGGCGATCGGTTCCGTTTGTTCCGGGTTTCGGTGAGGCGGCATCCGCCGCGGTATCCTTTGCCATCCTATAGAAGTACCACGGCATACCCAACACACCGGCGCCCAGCGACGTGACACCCAGTATCATGAACAGATCCGTCACAGTCAGCCGTTCACGCCACAGGTATATCCACAGCACCTGGACAGTGAGGGATAGCAGTTCGATCAAAACCTGGGCGGGCAACCGACGCAGCCCGTTAAGCCCTCCGTAGAGCACCAGCTTGAGCGTCACCCCGAGCGTACAGGCATAAAACCACAGATAAAGACTGCTCGCAGCGGCGTTCTGGTTCAACTCGTTTGCGTATTCCACGGGAAAAAACTGAAAGAAAAAACCGCGGTTGGATTCCACCACGAAAACCAGAACGGTTAGAAGAAACAATGGCGCAAGAAAACAGATTCCGCTGAGAACAAGGGCGTTGTTCGCTTGTTTTTTTGACTCGTGAAAGGGGAGGTATCGGAGCAGCAGTTGCGGAAATCCGTTGGCCGCAAGTAACGAAATCAGAAGAGAAAATCCTCTCAGCGCGGCAAACAGGCCAAACATTTCCGGTTGCAGAGAAGTGGAAAGCAACTTGACCTGCAGCAGGGTTAATACCGCTGTCAGCAGGGTTGATACGGCAAGCGCCGCCGCGTTCGAAATAAATCGGGATTGCCCCCTGGATTCAACCGTATTATCGTCCACGGCTGAACCTCCCCACTCCCTTTATCACCGCGGCCAGTTTTCCCAGTGCGGACCGGCGACGGTACTGATTGTACGTGTAGCGAACGCCGCCCAGCGACTCCTTGAAATCGATCAAAGACTGTTTCCCCAGGCTTCCCCCCAGGTTGTAAACCTCAAATCCCTCCGCACACGCCGACTTGAGGCATTCAATATAGAGTTTTGTGCCGGGTTGCAGATGATTACTTTCGGGGGTTGTTACACCGTTCCACGCAGTCACCATTTTTTCTGAATAGAAATTAAAATGTCCGCCAACGATTTTCCCGTTGTGCTCGGCCAGATACAACCGAACCGATTCGCCGCCGCGGGCCAGCAGGTCTTCAAACAATTTGAGAGGATAGGTTGTTTTTTCCCCCCAACCGATCAACCGTCGCGAGTAAATATCGTAGTACATCCGCAGGTCGTCGTCCGAACTCATCCGCCTGACTGTAACCCCGAGCTTTTCGGCCCGGCGCGTTCTTTTTTTTCTTTGTTTTTCGATTGAGTCCGACCACAGTTTGTCAAACCCGCCGGTCAGATCAATCAGGTGAGTATCGGCGGTCTGGCGGTCCCAACCCGGCTCACCGGCCGTGCCGTTGAAATCGATCCAGCCGGCGTTGATCAGTCCGGCGATGGACATCACGTTCCCGTAAGCCTGTCTCAACGCAGCAGCACAAGACTCGTCCTCCGCAACAGCTCCTCCGTACGTTCCAAACGGCATCGACCATACTGTTCTCAACGGTCCACGCTTGATCAAAAAAAAGGGGAAAAATCCGGACGCTGTCCGGCCCTGGCGGGCGACAAGACACCTGAAGACCATACGCGGAAATGTAACCGAGAGGCTCTCGGCCCACACCCTGGAGTGGTAAAACGTCGCGGTTTCGTTGCTCTCCGCGATCTCGGCCATTTCTCCAGTATAACTGTCGAATGTTTGTATTTGCATCCGTTACGAGCCGTCGCTGTAGTACTCGGCGATCTTGTTCATCGCATCTACCACGTCATCGACATCTTCCGTGCGCATGTCTGGATACATAGGAAGTGAGATACACCTCGAAAAATAATCCTCACATACAGGAAAGGCACTGGGATCAGACCCGTATGGAGCATAAAAAGGATGGTTGTACACAGGGATGAAATGCACCGAACTCCCGATTTTTTCTTCCGTGAGCGCCCGGATAAACTGGTCCCTGCCGATGGGAACCCGGTCCAGTTTGAGTTTAACGATGTAGAGGTGCCAGGTGTGCAGATTGCCCCCGATAGTACCCGGCGATTCAAAAAACCGGGAGCCTTCCAGACGCTTGTGGTAGTGCTCGGCGACCCGGGTGCGTTTCTCCAGCAGGACATCCGCTTTTTTGAGTTGTGAAACACCGAGAGACGACAGCACATCGTT
>CAYUDF010000654.1:0-2577 GCA_964443465.1 uncultured bacterium | reverse complement strand
CGGCCGTGTACGTTGGACCAGCAGTCGACGTCAATCAGGTACCTCGCGCGGAGCAGCAAGGCCAGGTTCGCGTATCTGCGGTTGTTTTCGTCGATCAGTTCGTGGTCGTGAGGATCAGAGTAGTTGATCTCGACCGTGATAACTTTTTTGTATCGTTCCAGTATCTCTTTGATTCCGGTCGCCATCGGTTGCAGGAACTTGATGTGGAGCGATGACGCCTTCAGGCCATCTTCGCGGCAGCGGCGCACGGCTTCGTCGATTGCTCCCTTGGTGCTTCCCCAACCCACAACCAGTATGTCGCCTTCGTCGCCGCCGTAGACTTTGGGCGCCTTGAGCGTCTTCTGGAAGGCGGCCAGCTTGAGGCTTCGGTGCAAACAACCTTCCTGGTTGACGCCCGGTTCGTACGCCACCTGGCTCTCGCGCGTGTGTGCGAGCCCGGTCAGGGTGTGCATACCGCCGGGTTGTCCGGGAATAAACCGCGGGGACAGTCCGGTAACGGGGTCCCAGTCAAAAGGCGCTTTGCCTTCGGGTACCGGGCTCTGGTCGATCGGCGGCGCGATCCATTCCTTGTTGAAATTAGGCCGGGAAAAAAGTTGCTGCCCGGTCGCCAGGTTGGCGTCGGTGAGCACGACCACCAGCGTACGGAAAGTTTCCGCGATCTTTCGCGCCGTGATTATGGAATAAAAGCAATCCTCGATCGTCGCCGGTGCCATCACGATTTTGGGCGCGTCACCCGGCGTGCCGAATATGGCGGCGAGCAGGTCGCCCTGTTCCACTTTCGTCGGAAGGCCGGTGCTGGGTCCGCCGCGCTGGACGTTGACCAGCACAAGCGGTATCTCACCCATAACCGACAATCCCATCAGCTCTGTTTTAAGCGCCATGCCCGGACCGGACGTAATGGTCACGGCGCACTTGCCCGCGTAGGAAGCGCCAATCGCAAAACCGCAGGCGGCAATCTCGTCTTCCGCCTGGTGTACCACGCCACCCACTTCGTCGAATATTTCGCTGAGGTAGTGTGACGCCGACGTTGCCGGCGTGATGGGGTACATTGCGCACACTTCCATACCGGCGGCGACGATACCCAGCGCAACGGCTGTGTTGCCGCTGATTACGACCTGGGGTTCCGTCATGCCGAACGGAGGAACGTCAAAAAAGTATTCCAGGTTTTCCTCTGCCCAGCGGTAACCGGCTTCGAGCAGATCGATATTGGGCGCGATGACCTTGTCGCCTTTTTTCTTGAACTTATTGGCGATTTCGTTGCGCGCGATCTGAATGTCCCGGTTATAAACGCGGCAGAGGAGCCCGAGAACAAACATGTTCTTTCCCCGCTGGGGATTGTCCACATACTTCTTGCACTCTTGTTCCATGGGAATTTCGTGAACGCGATATTTGTCCGCGACGAGTTGGTCGTAAACACGTATGTAGTCTTCCCGGATCATCGGATCGGCGTGGTTACGCCACACGCTCTCGAGCAGAATAATGCAGCCCGGTTTGAATTCTTTCTGGATTAAACGGCCGAGTAACGCCTGGTCGTTGAACGCAACGCACAGATCGGCTTCGTCGCCGGCGTTGGTAATCTCGAAAGATCCCAACCGGATACGGTTACCGCTGGCGCCCGCAGCATTACGGGCCGGCGGTTCGATCTCGGCGGGGATAATTTCAACGGTCCATATGCTGTTACCCATCTTCGCCGAAACTGTACCGAATATCTGTCCGGCGGATTGCGCGCCTTCGCCAGAGTCGGAAACGATTTCGACGACCTGTTCGTCTACCTTGACAGGACTGTTATCCAGAGTTGGAGTCTGTTCCTGTGATTTGTCCCGGTGAATATTCATTGTTTCGTCCATGGCACTTAGAGTGTTATTGCGTTTGCCGAGCACGCCGCGGCGCGCGTTCGCTTGAAACGCTGTGACAACATTGGTAAAAGGATTGAGTTTTCCGCGATATTGAATGGATACACGGGTACAACGTGACCGGAGGTGCTGTCGGAATTCGACGGTTGCCGGCTGTTGATGTGGTTACCCAGGGTGCGTCGATATAGTGAGAACCGGTACTTCACGTTAACTTACCGCTTACCAGAAGGCCCTTGAATCTGTTCTGGCTGCTGTTAAGACCGGCACCGTCCGTTATTGTTTTCCGAGTGTTCAGAAGTGCCCGGGGAGGTGTGCCCTGTATAAAATATAAGGCTCGTCACGAGCCCGCAACCCTCAGGCAACTTCCTGTAATAAAAAAAGTTATTATAGCACAACGGATCGGTGTCAGACACTTTAAATTGGGTAAAACACCCCTGTCTGTCGATCCAATACAATGTAGAAGAACGGGCGCGAATATCAAGGAAAAAAGGACGAAATTATCCCCGCCATCCGGCTTCCCGGACCGCGGCAATTTTGTCTCGTTTTCTTGCCCCGAATCCTCGATTTTATACCACCCGCATATTCCATGCCCTCTGATTTCTACCCCCTTATCCAAAACCCGCCGCCATGACATCCTCTCCCCCTATATCCAAAAACCCGGTGTCATGACATCGTAGCCTCGATGTATCGGGCGCACGGATACGCGGCGCGAGCCGGGCACGGC
>CAYUDF010000653.1:0-2587 GCA_964443465.1 uncultured bacterium | reverse complement strand
GCAATTCGCGAGCAGCATCCCAACCTTCGTCAAACTTACCTTTATAGCGGTCGATATATTCCTGCGGGGCTTGATGGGGAGAATGCATGGCCACCGGAGCCCAGAACATCATAAACGGTTTGTCGGGAGATACCGATACGTGAGAGGTGATGTTACGAATGGCTTCGTCGGCCATCGCTTCGCTGTAGTGATACCCGGACTTACCTTCCCAGTCTTCGATCGGGAAATGGTCGCGCCATACCAGGGAACGATAGTTGTCGGCGTCGGCGGCCATGAAGCCGTAGTAGTGGTCGAATCCCTCACCCGAAGGCCAGCGATCAAACGGACCACTCTCGGAGACTTCATACAACGGTGTGTGATCCCACTTGCCGATGGCATAGTTCACGAATCCGGCCTTCTGCAGGTGTTTCGCCACCGATTTCCCGGACTCCGGCGGGAAGGCGTTGTAACCCGGAAAACCCATTGCCGTAAGCGAATGGGAACCCAGTCCGATGCGGTGGTGGTTTCGCCCTGCCATGATCGATGCGCGCGACGGCGAACAAAGAGCCGTTGTGTGAAAGTTGTTATATCGAAGACCGTTTGTCGCCAGTCGGTCGATGTTCGGGGTCTCGCACAGACCGCCGAAGCTGCTCATATGTCCGAACCCGGTATCATCGAGCAGGAATATGACGACATCAGGAGTTCCCGCAGCCGGTTTGGGCGACGACGGCCACCACTCGACGGACTTGTCGTAGCTCTTGTCGATTTTGCCCTTGAACTCCTGTCCGTACTTCTCGATTGAATTATCCTGCTGGGCAATAGCGGTGCCGGGCGCGTATGCCTGGTATCCCCAAAGGGCGACCAGCGCAATCACCGTCAGCGATGCCAGTACTACAAATTTTCTCATGTCCTGATTCTCCTTCGTTTTTTTCCTCGGGATGGTGGGCGCGCGGGTTGGATACCGTGTCATCTGTTTTGACGGCGCCCGGGTCGGGGGCATTATATCAGCCAGCCGGATTGTGGACAACAGATCATCTGTCCCCCTGTTGCAAAATTCTTAGCTTTGCCTTATATTTGTCAGCCCATCAACAAAGGACGTATATAATGAGTAACGACAAAAAACCGGCCGCGGGAACCGTCGGGTGGTTTGACCTCACCGTGGAAAACGCCGACCTTGTGCGCGACTTCTACCAGGCCGTTGTCGGCTGGGACTACGAACCCGTCAACATGGGCGATTATAATGACTACAGCATGATTCCCGCCGGCGCCAAAGACCCCGTCGCCGGTGTGTGCCATAAACGCGGCGGCAATAAGGACTTACCTTCGCAGTGGTTGATGTACATCATCGTCGAGGACATCGATCAAAGCATCGAAGCCTGCCGGGAAATGGGCGGCGAGGTGCTGGCCGGGCCCAAAACAATGGGTGATGCCCGTTATTGCGTAATCAAGGATCCCTCCGGCGCGGTGTGCGCCTTGTATCAGCCGTAGTATTACGCCGGGTGCAACGAAACCACGGTTGTGCCCGGCCGTCACACGCCGCCATTTCCCGTCATAACCATATTGTAAATATGGCCTTACGCCGCCTTTGCATTATTCGCGACAAGTTCCTCCAAAAAAAGTAATCTGCCTGTAGACCCCTCCGGTCTTTTTGTCGTTTGTATTATCAGAGAGGTGACCCGGCAGAAATGATGGAAGAAACAACGGTAATCCATAGAGCCAGGGAAGGAGACGAAGTTGCCTTCCACCAGTTGTACAGGGCGCACAGCGAGCGGATATACCACCTGGCGTACCGGTACACGCGCTCGCAGACGGATGCCGAAGACTTGATGCAGGAGACATTTGTGAAAGCGTTCAGGCAGATACAGAAATTCACCGGCGACAGCGGTGCGGCGTTTTCGAGCTGGCTGTCGCGGATCTGTGTCAACGCCTCAATCGATTTTCTGCGGAAGCAGAAGCGTCGGCACGCCGCCGATACCATATCGCTGGACGACATCGTTGTGGAGTACGGCCGGGCCAAGGTGGAAATCGTCGTGCCGGCAAAGGCGCCGGAGAAGTACGAAGTCAAGGTCCGGTAGTAATCGCCGATCAGTTCCAGCGCGTGTTTTTCCGCCTGGTAAAATGAAGAGGCCCCGCTGCTATGCAACGGGGCCTCGAATGGTTCAGTATCGGTGGCGTTGGGTTACCCCTGCTTGGGGCGATCCCTGACAAGCGCCACGCGCTCGGGAGGGCCCTGTCACTGCAGGGACGCCACCTCCACCAAGCCGTTTCTGTCAGAATTCACTGGATCACCTCCTTGCCGGGCGAACCCGAGATCGGTGAGACCCAACTCACCCGGCTCCATTGGCCGCCCAGGCCACCGAAGCCGCCGCACTCGGTGCGGAGTCTTTTATTTAAAATAAGACTATGATCAAATTCTGTACAAGCAAAAAACGCACCCCCGGGGCCAACAACTTTTATGGCGGAGTCGATGTGGATGTAATACTCTAGTATCACTATGAGAAAACCCTTAAAAAATATGAAGGTTAGCAACAATCGCGGTATCTGGACATGGGGCAGGGGCAAGCCATTTCCCCGTGTTGTGGTGCTGCTGATCGCCCTCGCGGGGGTG
>CAYUDF010000652.1:0-2589 GCA_964443465.1 uncultured bacterium | reverse complement strand
TGTGCCGGAGTAGGACTTTAGACAAATGTTTCCAGCAGTGGGCCGTGACTGTGGCAACTGCCGCTGCCGTATATTCCGCACCACTCATCGCACATATCGACGATTCTCAGTCCGACCTGGATGTCGGTCGCACCCGGTAATATATACGTTGAAATATCGATCCTGTCAGTTTTCCACGTTGCTTCTTCCCAGTATTGCGGATACCTGTTGATCGACCATCGTCGCGCGCATCCGCCCACAAGAGAGCGCACATGCCACTGGTAGATAACGAGGTTGTCCAGGGGTATGTCACCGTATACATCAAATTCCAGATACAGATTGCCACCGGATGCAAGCCTCGCCGCTATCGGCGCCAGAGATATCCACGGCGAGTGGATGGTATTGCTCAGGTAAATATCCCCCCTGTCAGTTGTTCTTTTATAAGGTACAACCAGTTGCTCCGGATGACCGCCGCACGCGTAATCGTAGGTTGACCCGTTGAAAAACCCCCACAGGTGTGATGAGTTGGTAACCAGCGGATCTTCCTGTAGAACCGTGTTCCCATCGAACAGGTCGGCGAAATCGCCGTATGCTTCCGGTATTGTTGCGTACCAGTGGCCGTCTGCCGTTGCTGTGTCTCCCGGGACCTCGAACTCGAAATCCTGGGTATCCACTAACCCTGACCCGTCGCTGACCTGAATGTCGTCGAGGAAAATTGCGCCGTCGGTGTTGAAATTGCCGTCTTCGTCGTCCCACACATCGTCCGATTCGAAAACGAATCGGAATCTGACCGAGTTGTTGAGGCTGTCCTCCGGAATCACGTAACTATAGGATTGTGTGGAGGAATATCCCCATAACCTGCCGGCCAGATCGTTCCAGTGACCGGTGGCGGACCTGTATTCGACGATTGTGAAATCGTAGCCGGACTCTGAGTCATATCTTGCGTCAAAATCTAATGTCACGTTTCCAGTGGTAGAAAAGTCCGTTGACTGGAATATCTGGTACCAGCTGTGGCCGTAACCCGGTAGTGTGGCGTAGTGACAGAATTCGGGCGCACCCGAATTGACACCACACCACATCATATTGCCGGCGACCTGCCAGTACACACCCTTCTGCGCGGTGTTGTCGACAGAACTCCACCCCTGCGAGTCCGGTCCACCAGCACCCTCGAAGTCAAATTCAGCGAGCACGAACGCATCGAGTGCGGTCGAGATCAGGGACGGTGGTGATTCGGGTTGAGACTGGAGGGGGACGGGTAAAACGGGACGTTTGTCGTTCCGTGGTGTTCGTGCACCCACCACGATGGCGAAAACACAAAGACAAGTAACCAGAATTTCGAATACACGCGTGGTCCGAAACATGATATTCCCCCCGGTTATGAGGATCGGTGGTATTGGCTAATCCTCAGGCAATATGGCAGGCCTCCGTGAAAGAGGTAGAAATCAGAAGAGTGGAAGATGAGAGTTGTTTACTATACGATAATAAGACAAATTTGTACAGTGCAAACGTCAGTTGGAGACGTTTCTGATGTTGTCGTCGGGGAAGCGGTCGATCAGGATGTTACGGGGGTCGATTCCGGCGCTCAAGGGATTTTGGTCGATGATAATCTCCACGCGCCCGGACCCGCTCGCCAGCCGGTGTTTCCTGCGATAGAGGGTTTTGAGGGCTGATTCGTCGTCGGCCGCGGGTTCGCCGTATACGCCGATTTCGATCCAGTCGTTGTGATCGATTTCGGTCTCCGCCCCTTTTCCGTCGGCCCGAAGCTTGTGGGACTGGTAGGTGAGCACCAGTTTGTACTTTCCGTTTTCCGTCGGGGTGACGGTGGCATCTTCCATCCGGTTGTCGTAGAGCGTGATCGTCTCGAACATGTCCTCGACCATATACTGGTAGCGCTCTGGTACGGCATCCCGCACGTACGACAGGAATTCGATCGAGTTGGTGTACGGCGGTCCCTGGAACGCGGTTGCCTGAACATATTTCCGCAGGGCCGTGTTGAAAGTCTCTTCTCCGATGTAATCCCGGAGCGCGTATAACACGAGGCTGCCCTTTGCGTAGTATATATAGGACTGATTGCCGACCAGCATCAACGGCATCTCCTCATCCATCTCCTGGGTGCGCCCGCGGAGATACCTGTCGAGCTCGTATCTCAGAAATTTCTTCATCTGGTCGGATCCGCAGTCCTGCTCCATCACCATCAACGCCGAGTACTGGGACATGCTTTCGTCGATCATGTTGCCCCCCTGTACATTTGCTCCGACCACCTGGTGGCCCCACCACTGGTGGGCGACTTCGTGGGCCGTCACATAAAATACCTTGTCCAGTTTGTCGGGGTTGCGGATGTCGTCGACAAAGTGGATTGCTTCGGAGAAGGGAACTGTATTGGGAAACGATTGGGCGAAACTTCGATACCCGGGGAACTCGATGATTCTGAATTGACGGTGTTGATACGGACCGAAATTGCGGGTGTAGTACTCGAGTGATTTCTGGACCGACTCGATCATCCGATCGACGTTCATGTGGTGGTTTTTGTGATAGTAGACTTCTATCGGGACGTCCCGCCACTGGCCCCGGGTCTCAACTGAACCCCATCAAATGGTTGGCGAATCTGAG
>CAYUDF010000651.1:0-2591 GCA_964443465.1 uncultured bacterium | reverse complement strand
AGTCTTGATCCGCACGGCAACGCGAGAATCAGCTATTACGTCGATTTTTTGGAAATACTGAAATATACCGACACTGGGCTCAACGTGAGATCGCCGCGGGGTGGGGACCGGTTAGCGGCTGGAAGCCAGGCTGCAGTGTCATGGGGTGGCATAGGACCGGTTGATATCCTGCTTTCCGGCGATGGTGGTGCCAGTTACACAACCGTCGCGACATCGGTATCCGGAAACGCCGCAGCGATTGTTGTGCCGGATTGGAATACTGCTGCCGCCAGGGTAAAAATAGTCCGTAGCGCTCCTTACGCGGAATCAGAGGTTGGCGGAAACTTCACAATAAGTTCCGATCTGCCGACGTCCTGGTGGTTCGACACAATCTCAAATAACAGCGGACACCGCTCCAGCGCTTTCAAATTCGACAGCCGAAACGACGTACATGTCGCTATCAACGACGTCGATACGGAAGTGTGGTATGCGAAAAGAACGACCGGTGTGTGGAATTCGGAACAAATCAGCTCTGTGGGTGAGGGATATACGACGGGCGAAAACCTGACAATTGCGGTCGACAACAACGACGTGCCGCATATCGTATATGGAACTACCGCAGACCCCGTGTATTCAGAAGCCAGACGGGCACCGGCGAGCGAATCTATGACGTACGCGGTTCGCTCCGGACCCGGATGGGCATTCGAATCGATAAGTGGTTCCGGAAGTTACATGTCACTCGATATTACGTCGGCCGGGGAGCCACGAGTTGCCTATTGCGAATATATTGGCGGATCGCCACCAATTATAGAACTTAGGTACGCGTCACGAATCGGGGGCGTTTGGTCAACAGAGACAGTTGATGACGGCGACTTCCTGGCTTTGTACAGTTCGCTGGCCCTCGATGCCGATGATATCCCACACATCGCATACTACGACCTTTCAAACAATGTATTGAAGTTTGCCAAAAGAACCGTGAGCGGCTGGTGGGGCATCGAGATCGTGGACGATGTCGGAGATGTGGGCCGATACTGTTCCCTGGCTCTGGATGCACAGGGCAGGCCGTGTATCGCGTACTATGATGAGTCAAGGCAGGCTCTGAAGTGTGCTGTAAAGATAGGTAACGAGTGGATTTACGCCACTGTCGATACGTACTGCGGGTTGACAAGAGCGACTATTGCCAGCGACAGACTCGGAAATCTGCACATTGGTTACTATGACAACATACTCGATACTCCCCGGCATGCCTCCAGAATAAACAGCTTGTGGAGGTCCGAAACCATCGCGGTAGATGGGTCGGTAGCATCGATCGGTGTCGACCCGTGGGGAAATCCTGCCTTCGTGTACCGGGACGGTACGGAACGTGTCCTGAAGTTTGCGGAATCCTCGGTTTTTTTGCGGTCGCCGGTGGCCGGTATAACATGGCCGGTGGGATCGGAGCGGAGCGTCGCCTGGAGTGGCCAGGGAAACATTACGGTTTCTTTGTCGGTTGACGGGGGCGCGTCGTACGATGTGCTCGCGCCGGCTGTTTCTTCGAACGAATATACTATTGTCGTTCCGCACACCCCGTCCCGCTTCTGCAAAATCAAAATCGAGCGGTTGGAGGAACACAACTCGTTCAACGCCGGTGCGTTGTATTCTGTCTCGGAAAGTGATTCTTTCTTCACCATTGAGACTACCATCGAGCTACTCGCGATGATGGCGGCGCCGGCCGAAGGTAAGCCGGGTATGGTTGTTTCGTGGTCGACCGATCCAGGTCCCGACGATCTTGCGGGCTACAACCTCGAGCGCGCCCGCGGTAACGGCTGGGCCCCGGTCGCCAATATGATCCGATCAACATCCCACCACGACCCGGACGGAAAGGCGGACGACCGTTATCGTCTGTTTGGTGTCAATGGCCATGGGGAGCAGTTTTACCTGGGCGAAACAAAAAACGACAAGGTCCCCGCATTTGGCGGGCAGCTCACGATCTGGCCGGTGCCCTATCGCACCGGCAACCTGAACCTGTCGTACCCGACGGGCAGCCTGGCCGGGGCGCCGGTGGTATCAGAGATCGCCGTGTACGACGTGGTGGGACGCCGGGTCAAGTTAATCGAACGCGGCGTGTTTCCGTCCGGTACCCGACAGGTGACTTGGGACGGTCTGGATACGACCGGTAACCGCGTCGCCAGTGGTATCTATTTCGTGCGGTTGACCAGCGGGATGACAAGCCAGATGCGAAAGCTGGTGGTGGTCCGATGAAGCCGGTCAGCTTTCTGGTGTTGCTAATTTTGATTGTGGTGGTAACCGTTCTGCCGGTCAATGTTGTGGCGTCCACTCTGTTCGGCCTTGTGAACACGGGAGAGTTGTACGCGTCGACCAACGGCGGCGTCAGTTGGACCGTGCGCGCCACCCTGACTGTAGCGGACGCCGTGTCAATTGCCGCTGTCCAGACTTCGAACGACCTTTTAATCGTCACTCGCAGCGGAACAGTGTACGCATCCGACGACAATGGCCAAAACTGGAACGCCATCGGCGCGGTTCCGGCGTCTGATGTTGTGGGCCTGCTCGCCGATCCCGACGGTACGGTAGTGGTTTTGATCGCCACCGGCGTATTATGGCGATCGACGGAC
>CAYUDF010000650.1:0-2598 GCA_964443465.1 uncultured bacterium | reverse complement strand
CAAAACATCGGATCACGCCGTTTTTTGTGGGTTCGCGCCTGAAATAAATACGGCCCGAGATCGTACCCGAGTCAATAGCGGTCGAAGTGGCAAATGCGAATTCGTAACCCTTTTTGCTGGCAACCTTGTGGAAGTCGCGGAAACCCGGCGTCATCGTGACAATATAGGTCGTGTCCGGATGCAACGGTTGCGCCGGTTTTATGTAAATTGTGTTTTTATCCCACCGAACCTTGCCGATTTCAATTTCCGGTGACAGGGATAACATCCTCTCTACCCTTGCGCGCGCCATCCCCTCACTGAATGTAAATCCAATCTCGGTTCCAGGATCCACACCGGCGGAATCGGACGTGGGAAAGGTTCCGACTACGCCCGGTGCAATCTCGTCCAAGGGACCACCCGGCGGTGGCGCGTCCACCGCGCATGCCAGCACAAAAGCGCAAAACAGGAACATCCACAAAACTGTCCTCATCGAGACGTTGTCCCTTCTCTGCTTTCTAAAGGATGTATCGGGTCAGATCCTCATCTGCCAGTATGGAATCCATCGTCTGCCGGACGTCGTCCGCGCTGAACACGACCTTGCTTAGCCCCGATTCGGGCAACCCGAACAGGACGTCTTCGAGAAGCGTTGCCATCACCGTCTGAAGTCTTCTCGCGCCGATGTTTTCACTTTGTTCGTTGGCCGTAAACGCGACCCTCGCGATTTCCGTAATCGCGCCCGGTTCGAATTCCAGCTTGCAACCCTCCGCGGCCAGCAGAGCGGTATACTGTAAAATCAGCGACGCGTCTGTTTCCAGAAGAATCCTTTCGAACTCCTCCTGTCCCAGCGACGAAAGCTCCACACGAATCGGAAAGCGTCCCTGAAATTCCGGTATCAGGTCCGAAGGTTTGGCCACATTAAACGCGCCGGCGGCTACAAAGAGTACATGGTCGGTGTGAATCACGCCGTATCGCGTGTTAACAGCGGCGCCCTCCACGATGGGCAAAAGGTCGCGTTGCACACCTTCGCGAGAAACGTCGGGTCCAGAAGTGTGGACCGACTTGCCGGCTATTTTGTCGATTTCGTCCACAAATACCATTCCCGTGGATTCGGCGCGATGTTTGGCTTCTTCGACCACCTTGTCCATGTCGAGCAGTTTGGTTGTTTCTTCCTCCTCAAGTATTCGACGCGCTTCACTGACGGTGACATCGCGTTCCTTCTGCTGCCGTGGCGCAAACGGATTGATTCCCGGCCCGCCGGCGCCGGGCATCGAAATGTTGAAATCTTCCAGGCCGGTCTTTGAGAGGATTTCGATCATCGGTGACGCGGGCGGATCGGTCTTGACCGTGATGTTTCGTTCGTCCAGATCCCCGGCTTTCAACCGGAGTCGCAGCTTTTCCCTGGTTCGCTCTCTTCGTTCCGCCGCGTCCGGATCGCTCTGCCCGTCTGCCGGCGGCGGAGAGGGCGCCGGCATCAATAGATCAAGAAGGCGTTCCTCAACACGTTCCACAGCCTGTGTAGCGACCCGTTCTTTGTGCTCAGCGGTCACCATGCTCACGGATATTTCAACGAGATCGCGAATGATGCTTTCGACGTCTCTGCCCATGTATCCGACTTCGGTGTAGTTCGACGCCTCCACCTTAACAAAAGGAGCACTCACCAACCGTGACAGGCGTCGGGCTATCTCTGTTTTGCCGACACCCGTCGGGCCGATCATGATGATATTGTTCGGAACGATTTCTTCGCGAAGGTTGTCGGGAACCTGCTGCCGCCGCCACCTGTTTCTCAACGCGATTGCCACTGCTTTCTTGGCCTTGTCCTGCTTGATAATGTGCCGGTCGAGTTCTGTGACAATCTGTTTCGGTGTGTATTGATACATAATAATTTCTCCTACCTCCCGCTAGCCACCCAGTGTTTCAACGGTGATGTTGGTATTGGTGTACAGACAAATTTCGGCCGCGATCCGTATCGATTGCTCGACAACTTTCACGGGATCGGTCGCTCCAGATTTGATAAACGCGCGGGCGGACGCGAGGGCAAATGGCCCACCGGAACCGATGGCCAGAATCTCGTCGTCGGGCTCCACCACGTCACCCGTACCGGAAATGATAAATGACGATTTCGAGTCGATGACAGCCAGAAGCGCTTCCAGTTTGCGTAGAACGCGGTCGCTTCGCCAGTCTTTGGCCAGTTCCACCGATGCACGCGGCAGGTTGTGGCTGTACTTTTCCAGTTTTTCCTCGAATTTTTCAAACAGCGTAAAAGCGTCCGCGGTGCTTCCAGCAAAACCGGCGATGATCTTGCCGCCGGCCAGTGTCCTGATCTTGCAGGCTTTGTGTTTGATCACCGTTTGCCCCATAGTCACCTGGCCGTCTCCCCCGATTGCCGCCTTATCGCCGATTCTCAGACCCAATATGGTTGTTCCCGTTATTTTCAAAAAAACCTCCCGGCTCCGCCGTCGCTGGCTTTATATCAATTGTTCAAGAGCGCGGATGCGCCTTGCTGTAGACTTTTTTCAGGTGCTCCACCGACACGTGCGTGTAAATCTGCGTGGTGGACAGGCTCTCATGACCGAGCAGTTCCTGCACCGCACGCAGGTCGGCCCCGTTATCGAGCAGGTG
>CAYUDF010000649.1:0-2606 GCA_964443465.1 uncultured bacterium | reverse complement strand
CGGACCCGGTTCAGCCACCAGGTGTTCACCGCGTACTTCTTCGATATTATTCCAGCTGAAATACAACCCGCTTACCGTCCACAGCAGTAATTGCAGGCCGATAAACAACCCCAGGAAACGGTGCGTTTTCCGTATCCACGCGACTTGTTTCAACTTACTCCTCCGGCTAACCTGGTGAAACCACTTGATATTAAGACATTTAGGTTGAATTGGCGTTAATTATATGATACAATGCCCGTCCATCATTACAAAGCGACAAAAGCATTATAACATTGTCGCCCTGTCCGATCAGAATGAGGCGGGCCGGAACCGCCGTGAAAAGGGAGGGCTCCATGAAATCCAACCGGTTGCTGTTGATCACGGTTGCGCTGGTCCTTTGTATGCCGGTTCTGGTTCACGCGGATGCGTCCGTCCACCAGGATTCCTGTGTGGTCGTTGGCCCCGACCAGGTCCGCGTTTATTTCACTGTATTCAATCTCGACCTGCCACGCTCGATCTGTTCGTTTGAAGTCGTTGCCAAAGACGATACGCAGGCACCCCAATGCGAAGCGGTGGATTGCGGCCCGGCTCAAAACTGGCGGTGTTCTCTGAACACGCACGGAGGCGCCGGGTTTGGCGCGCTACCCGCCGATCCGGCAGGGACGAACTGTCTCGCACCCGGTACCGCGCTGGGCGGTTTTTATATCACGATTAACCCCGGGTTCTGTTGCTACCGGATTCTGTACGCAGACGATTCCGGAACCGAGTTCCTGCAGAGCTATGTTTGTTTTACGTTGTGCGAGGATCTGCCAGTGGAACAAAGAACGTGGGGACATATCAAGAGCCTGTACGACGAGTAATCTGACCCGATTTGGATAATAAAAAAAGCTCCGGGAGGAAATTAGATTCCGCCCGGAGCTTTTCTATATTGACGCATATGTGGGTGGCAGTGAAAGTCCCGAAGGTCATGACTTCACGATACCGAGGTAACGATTGTGGATGTAGTCCCGGCTGAATTCGCGCAGACCGGTGAAGTAGTTGGCGACCAGGTGCGCCGGATCCCAGGCGAAATCACCCGGTTTGTGCAGATCATTGGTGTCGTCCCATCCCCACGGCGGGTTGGCCGAGCCGGCCACCACGTTGCCGTAAAGATCCTTTTTGACAAACGCCGATTGGCCCTTGTCGTTGGGCTGGAACACGCGGGGATCGTTCCGCTGTTCCCACAGACCATCCCGTCCAAAAACGGGTAACAGTTTGTATCGAACAGTCTGGAAATACGCGTCGCCCTCTTTTACAAACCCGCCTACACGGGGTTCTTCCGCCCGTCGGAGCGACGGCCGGTAGCGGACGATCCGGTTGTCGCGACCAAATCCCTTGAGCGATCCCTTGATGGCGTGGCTGCCCGATTCGGAGTACAGCTTGAACCGGTAATCCGGCTCTTTTCGCCCCCGGCCGAACCGCGGTGTAACCTGTATGGGACCGTCGAGGTCTTCGGTCCAACCCCTTATAATGTGGTCGCCTGCGATCCGCTCTCCGTTATGGTGCCAGCCTGCAAACGAAAAGAAGTGAAAGTGACTGATGGTGATCAGCGCCTCAACACGTTCTTTCTCCGGATCGCCGCGCTTCGGCACCACGGCGAGGCACCCCTCCATGTCGTGCAGGTGCTGGTCAATCTGCTCGGGGTCGGACCGGGCCGGATTGCCCCAGAAGGCCGTCCAGTCCTGAGGGTGATAAAACGCGTACATTAGAAAATAGTGTGTGTGCGTTTCCACCACCGAGTAGTATCCGTGGCCGCCGAGTTTGTAACGGTAATCGCCGTCCTTTTTCTCCCAGACGGCTTTCCAGTTCCTGTCGATGTCCGGCCACCTGTGGGCAAAGTTGACTTTTGTTATAAAATCGGCGCGTTTGTAGCGGGTGTGGATTTTCTGCAGCAGCACAGGGGCGTGACGAAATGCGACGGTCCCTTCCAGGTCCCGCGTCGGCATGGTCCAACCTCCGGTTCAGGTAATATCTTCAACGCCAAGTACGTCGAGCGGATACAGCGGCGCGTCCATCGCCACGTACTGGCACAACAGAAACGCTTCTTCCCCGCGCAGCGCCAGCTCCCGGATCTCGTCCAGGGTGAACCACGCCGCCTGCAACGACTCTCTATCGGGCTGTGATTTAGGAGGTGTTTCATCAATGGGATGGGCAACAAAATAGACACGGACGCGGGAGACGTTTTCGGGGAACGGCGTGTGGTCGATCCGGATCACATGGTCAATCTCGACGGGCACTCCCGACTCCTCCAGCGCTTCCCGGGCGGCGGCTTCGAGCAGGCTCTCACCCGGCTCCACTCGGCCCGCGGGGATGTACCACGGCCGGTTGGGTTTGTTTTCCTGCACCAGCAGGAACCTGTCGCCGTCGCGTACGACGACCAGGACAAAAAACCACGTCGGGATCGGATCGCGCGAATAGTGTTCTTCCAGTGTATCCATGTCAATCGCTGTCGAGTGGCATTGTAATCCAGAACAGACCTCTGAAGTCACCTTCTTTAAAACCGGTCGCTTCATCGTCCGGGTACAGATTGGCAATGCGCCCGGCGATCGGCTGCGCCACTTCGAAGCCGTGACACATCAGGCAGACTT
>CAYUDF010000648.1:0-2607 GCA_964443465.1 uncultured bacterium | reverse complement strand
GCGCCGGCGCTTTCGCACGACCCCAGTTCCCATGCAGGTAGCGCACGGTGGACCCGATGCTCCTGATCCCCCGCAGTCGGTGCACGCCTGCGTGATGGTGAAGAACTGTCCTGAGCGGTTCGACTGCTGTGTTATCCGTCCACTTCCTCCGCACGCGCTACATTGCGCAGAAGCTCCTACCACTCCCTTCCCGCCACAGATCGTGCATACCGTCTCGCCCTCGATCGACACAGATATCTTTCCACCAAGTGCCGCGGTTTGAAAATCAACCTCGAGCTCGGTCTCTATATCGTAACCCGGACGGCCGGCGGCACTCCCATGATGAAACGACCTTCCAAACTCCCCACCAAAGAGATCGCCGAATCGCGAGAATATGTCCTCCATCGACCAACCCTGCGGATCGCCGCCGGATCCAGCGAACTCCTCGTACGTAGGGCGCTGCCCACTTGCGAGAATAAGGTCATACTCTTTTCGTTTCTTCGGGTCGTGCAGTACTTCATAAGCCGCGGCGAGCTCTTTGAACTGGTCCTCCGCCGTCGCATTCCCAGGATTCTTGTCCGGATGGTACTTGAGAGCCAATTTACGGTAGGCCTTCTTGATCTCTCCCGGTGAGGCGTCTTTACCGACCCCAAGGATATCGTAATATGTTTTCTCCATAACTAAAACGAGTCGCCTTCGATCCGCCGCAGCCAGATTTCAATAGAATTGCTTTCGAACCGGATCTCAGGTTGGCGGAGGTCGAACGTTTCTGGAACCGGCATAACCCCCAAGAGTATTCTCGACGGTTTCCGCGCCGCCCTTGCGCGTACAATGATGGCAACCGATGTGATTTCGACATCCACATCCGGCTCGAGCACTTCCTCGACCAACAGAACGTGCCATCGCAGGACGCCGCCGTCGTAACTCCATCGAGCCGGTAGCTCAACATCAGCCGGTGCCTCACGAAAGATCGAGCGTAATCTTTGTTCAAGTTCTTCGATCTCGCGTGCGAGCGCGTCAAACGTTTTCCTCACATCGATTCCTTCTGGCTTGCCTCTTGATTGTCCTCGCCCGTGCCGCCGCTCATCGAATTCGCAGCACCAGCTTGCCGCGCACCCGCCCAACCTCGCTTTCTTTGTGGGCCTTTGCGGCTTCCGCAAGCGGGTATTCCTTGACCGGTGACGCCTGGAGCACGCCCTTATCATAGAGGCCCGCAAGCTCAGCAAGCTCGTTGCCGTTCGGCTCCACAAAGACAAATCCCGCTCTGCCCAGGTGGTTCTGCTGGCGCCGATCGTCGTTTGGCGTCCCCACGATACTCACGAGCGTACCGCCCTCTTTGACCACCCCGAAGCTCCTATCTTGGACTTCACCGCCAACCAGATCGCAGACAACATCAACGCCACTGGGTTCGAGATCTTTGAGAACCAACACAAAGTCGTTGTTCCGATAGTCAATCACCTCGTCGGCGCCAATGGACTTGAGATACTCGTGATTCTCGGTGCTACCGGTCGTATAGACCTTCGCCCCCTTCCACTTGGCCAATTGAATCGCGATGCTGCCGACACCTCCGGCACCGGCATGAATCAGAATCGTTTGTCCGGCGCGAAGCTCCGCAAAATCGAATAGGGACTGCCAAGCTGTGAGGCCCACCAGGGGTACCCCTGACGCCTCCGCATCTGAGAGCTTGTTCGGCGCCCGCGCCACGTGCTGAGCCTCGAAAGAAACATACTCGGCGTATGTACCCCACTGTACGTCGGGCTTGCGAGCGTAGGCATACACTCTGTCTCCTAGCTTGAGGTTCTTCACATCTCTGCCGACCGCGTGGACCACGCCCACAGTGTCCCATCCCGGAATAATGGGAAAGTGATGCGGAAATAGATCTTTGAGGTATCCCTTGCGAATTTTCCAATCGACTGGATTCACGCCGGCGTAGGTCGTCTTGATGAGAACCTCGTGGTCAGCGACCGTTGGACGGTCCAGTGTAACCAGCTTGAGTTGGTCGACATCACCGAATTCTTGGTAGCTAATGGCCTTCATTCTGAGCCTCTTTCTTCCTCGGTACCGTTCGCGGTTCCCCTAGTGTATAGCGGGACATCCAACTCTAAAAATCTGTACGTCGTCAGGCGTATCGAGACACCATAGCCCCGAGACACATTCTCTCGCTTCGGACGTCCTGATCGCGTTCTCCTTCTGCACCTTCAGGCCCAGATTGTAGCACCTTTTCCGTCTCAGCGTTTGCATTCTCAGAAGCTGCCGCTGCGTCTGGGTTTTGCGCCCTCGACCGAGGTACACGTCCTGCGGCGTCAGGTTTTCCAGCGACTCGTGGTAGCGCTCCTCGTCATACCAGCGGACGTCCCGGCGTTTCGAGTCAGCGCGGGGATTCTAATTCTCCTGATCGCGATCGATATTGAACTGCCAAGTTTATTTTCTGGATAGGCTTACGAGGGTGGCAATAAAATGGCGTCCCCAACGTGACGTTAATCGAACCGCTCGGGAGTTTGCTGAGGCACTATTTGCATTCTAATCTGAGTTTCCAGTGAGTCTGGGACACAGATCACTTACGGGGCCCTGTCCGCCAAGGCAGACAGTCGCTCACGGGCATCCACCAACTGTGGCAACCCCTCATCC
>CAYUDF010000647.1:0-2609 GCA_964443465.1 uncultured bacterium | reverse complement strand
AATCCATACCGCGATAACGGCCGTCCACGTCGCTGAACAGGTTGGGGGCGATAAAACTGTGGTACAAAGCCGTGGCAAATATTGCGTAGTCGTCTTCACCGGCGCTTTCAATCGTAAACCGATCGAGAACATCCTTCCACGCGCCGTGGGCCCGCTCGCGGGTGGTCTCGAAATCAAAATCGGCCCACTCTGATTCCAGGTTCCGTGCCGCACCGTCGGGATCAACGGCAGAAATCGCCACCTGGACGATCAGCTCTCCGCCGTTATCTCCGAACGACAACACCGCTTTTACGTCCGTACCGTCTTCCGGGTTGTCGCCGGGAAAAATTTCGGTTGTTTCAAACGATCTGGAAAAGCGCGCCCGAAAATAAACAACCTGGTCGCGTGCCCACCCACTGGACCGCCGGAATCCCTCGATGGTGTTGTCGTCTACAATAGTTAATCCCGATTCCAGCAGCCGGTCCCTGTGCTCCAGGTCGACGATCACGTGTGCCGGTTCACCCCGGGGAAACACATAACGGTGCAGGCCGGTCCGCGGTGTTGCGGTCAGTTCGACTTCGATGCCGTAGTCCTTCAGGGTAACGGCATAATAACCTGCACCGGCCCGTTCGCTCTTTTTTAAAAACCGTGAACCGTATCCGTCGTCGACGTTGTCTGGGTATCCGCTCTCCAGCAACGGGGTTCCCGTAACCGGCATGAACAGAATATCTCCGTAGTCACTCACGCCTGTGCCGCTGAGGTGTGTGTGTGAAAAACCGTAGATGACATTGTCGCTGAAGTGGTACCCGGAGCAACCGTCCCAACCGGTCAGTCTGGTGTCCGGGCTGAGCTGGACCATACCAAACGGCAGAGTGGGTCCGGGAAACGTGTGGCCGTGACCGCCCGTGCCGATGAAGGGATCGACGCTGTCGACCAGGTCGGCGCTGGAAGATCCGGGCAGGATCAGAAAAAGGAACAGGACTACAATACCCGTCAACCTCATGCCTTGTCGTCCCGATTCGCAAAGTGGCGGTAGAGTAGCCACGTCGCCACAAAAGCGAGTGAAAACAACAGGACGGGCAGGACCCACGTCCACAAAACTCCGTTTATTGGAGAACCCACGGGAAGCGCCTGGTTCATTGGACATTTTCCTTTTGTTTGCGTTTACGCCAGCTCCACCACGCCAGTCCCATGCCGAGGAATGAAGCGACGTACGCGATACTCATACCGATCAGTGTCACCAGTCCGCGGTCCATATCAGCTCCCCCCCTCATCCTGCCAGCGCAGGCGTTTTTCGAGCTGCGCCACGTACTGGGCCTGTTGCGCCTCGTATTCGTGTGACACGGCCCGCAGCTTCGGGTCGATAACCCAGTAGATTACGCCGGAAACCAGTACAGCGCCGAGCACCATCCACAACCCGCCCGGTTGCAGCAGTATCAGCTTGACCACCCCCAGCATCAGCGCGGCAAAAACAACGGGGGACAGAATAATGGCGATCCAGTCTTCGCGCGTCCATTCGTTCGCCTGTTCGGGCGTCCATTTGCGCCGGATCAGCGGCCGCGACTCTTCTGCTTTTTTTGTGGTTTCTTCGATCAACCCGCGCGAAACGGCTTCGTTGTGCACCGGTTTCCACCAACCGATGGGCCGCGTCATGACGTAGTAACGCACCAGCCGGTCCATCTTTTCCGGTTTTGTGAGCAGCGTGACCGGGACAAACACCACCGCGCCCAGCGCCAACAGGAGCCAGAACTGCAGATGGTCGGGCAGTTTCGGCATCACACCAAAAGCGGGCAACACCCACACGACCAGCCACGATACACCGAGGTTGGCCATCCATCCGGCGAGGTATCCCCACGCGTTAAACCGCCACCACACCACCTGCAGAATGTTGGGCAGCCAGATACCCGCCATCATCAGCCACAGCGCAAATATCAACCATCGCGTGATCTCTTCCATCATCAGGCCGTAGAAAAACGACCCGATCAACAGTATTAATGTGGAGGCGCGGCCCACCCACACCAGCCGTTTTTCGGAGGCGTCCGGTTTGATGTAACGCTGGTACAGATCGCGGGTGAAGTACAACGCGCCCAGGTTGAGGTGGCTCGAAATGGTGGACAGGTGGATGGCGAGGATGGCGCCAAAAAACACACCCACCAGGCCGACGGGCAACAGTTCAAATCCGAGACGAAACCAGCCGAGCTCGTAGTCGGCCGCGTCGGCGATATTGGGGAGCATCGAGAAAAAAGCGAGAATACCGGCGGCCCAGAAGCCGTTCCGGATCAGGGTGACGGCGCCGCCGGCCCACAACCCGTAGGTGGCGTCGCGTACCGTTTTCGCCGATTGGATGCGCTGCGCTTCGACGTACCAGTCGATGCTGGTACCCATACCAAAGCCGCCGATGACCGCGATCACCAGCATGGTGAGCCACCACACAATAGGGAAGTCACCACCAAACCACCCGGTAAAAGCAAACGCGTCCAGTCGCCACTCCTGGCCCAGTTCGACGATGCGTTCGGTGACCCCGTTCGGACCACCCGCCGCGCTTACGCCCACCAGCGACACCAGTACAATGGCAAAAATGGCGACGATACCCTCGAGGAAATCCCCCATTACCACGCCCCAGTAACCGG
>CAYUDF010000646.1:0-2617 GCA_964443465.1 uncultured bacterium | reverse complement strand
GATTGCGGACCGGGCCCGTGTGTTGTTGGCTCCGCGGGGGCGAGTGTAATCCACGCCCACGCCACCGGAGTTTTATCCGGGTCACCAAGGACAACACCTTCGAGGATGCCCGTGTTCGTTTTGCTTTGAACTGTAGTATTGCTGGCCGCCTGACCGTGACCCAACAACAGAAGGATCGCGGTGGCAGCGATATATATTAATCTCACGACCGGATCGAAACGGTTTGTGAATAAATATTACAGTCGGTCGGATTGAGATAGTTCGATGATAAAGAACCTGGGGTTCTGGGGAGGGGTTATGCATCGGCCGAACCGGCGGGAGTGCGGTGACGGTCCGCGGTGATCGGAGAATCGTTTTGCGTTTTAACGCTTTTTCGCAGGACCTTGAAACACAGGCGGTTATCCCGGCGCCGATTCGCTCGTGTTTTTTGGTTTCAACTAATTATTTTGCAGAAGGTTCGTAAATGTTCTTGATATCAATCAAGATATTTGGGGTTGATCACCCAACGGAACAAACGCCGTCGGGAATACGGCGCAGCGCCGATGTCCCGTTGTAACTCATTGGGGATTGACGTTCCGGAAATAACGAGAAACACAAAGGAAGGGATAGAAACAACACGCTCTTATCAGAACACGATGCCCGTTCCAAAATAGAAATATTTTCCACCGTGTTTGTTGAAGCCGAGGTCGAGGCGTACCACGTCCTGAAAAGGAGAGAACACACGCAAGCCAAACCCGAATCCCGAGTGCCACCTGTCCAGGTCGAAATCCTCTTCATTGTCCCAAACGATTCCCGAGTCCACAAACAGCACCGTTGCCACCGTCAGGTCGATCAGTTTCGCGTACGGTACGTTGAATATCCACGTGGGCAGCGGTGAGATCCGCGTCTCAAATGACTGAATCCAACGGTGGTTGCCTTCGAACACGCCATTGGAAAAACCACGAATCGTCCCGGCGCCACCCATCCCGTAGCGGATGTATTCCGGAAACTTCCCGAACTGGTACGCGAGGGCTGACCGCCCGGCGAATACCAGCCAGCGACTGGCGGAGCGATAAAGCCGGATGTCGTTTCTCAGCTGATAGTAGGTGCTGCCGTTGCCGTTAACGACACGGTTGGATTGAACATCAATCCAGAACATTCCCCCGCCGGTTGGTCTGAGCGGGCTGTCCCGCCGGTCGATACTGAATCCCAGCGAAGGACTGACCAGCCACTCGTGCTGCGATTCAACTCCTACGTATCCCAGCCTGTTTTTGGCAAGCGTGAGACTACCGATAGCCTGAACAAACGACATTCGGCTGTCGGTCAGAGGAAGCGACAGCGATGTCGTGAGACTTGCCCGCTCCAGTACGGACAATCGCACCTGTTCCTGGCCACGGTTGAAGTACTGCGCCCACGTCCCCACTCCGATATGTTTCCAGCCGATCCAGCGCGTCTGCCACCCGATGTGGGCGTTCTCATTGCCAATAGAGTTGCGCGTGAATCCCGCCGACAAAGTTTCGAGTCGCTTTCGGAAGTTGCGATTGTTGATACGCAGACCGTAGCGGAACCGGTTGGTGTTGAAGTTGTATTCCACGATCGGATAGATCAGCTTGAGAAAAATAGTGGGGCGTTCGGTGACGGCGATCTGGAGACCGCAGTGTCCTTCGCGTATTGGATACACTTCGATAGCCACCGTCGCAATGCTGCTCACGTCGGTCAGGTACCGGTGATCGCGTTTCAGCTTGACGGGGTCAAGCTGATTGCCGACTCGGAGTTCCATCTCGCGTAACAGCGCGATGGACCGGGTTTTAGCATTACCCGTCACGGTGATGGTGTCGATCACCTGGCCGTAGGCCCACTCATACGCGTCTGAGTCGAATTCAGGGGATATCTCCGACGCCAGGTCTGAATCGGCGTTCACCGGGGGGTGTGCTGTAAGGAGGGCTAAAAGCAGGGCGGTCAGCACCCTCCACGCAAAGGAATTCATATATCTACAATAAGTTCTGGGGCCAATGAAACAAAGCCAAAATCAAAGGGGATACCGCAAGGTCCGTGCCTGATACCGTTATTCGTTCTGTGCCAGGCCCGGCGCGGGGGGCGCCGGCGGAGCGGTTTCCAGGGCGTTTGTCAGCGCGCGCGAGCCGAATCGACTCAGAATCAGGGCGCCGAAGCCGGCCAGGTAGGCGAATCCCTTTACGAACCAGCCGACAACGCCGATTGTCATCGCCAGCGGGGAGAAAAACGAGACAAACGTCATGTTCAGCCCCCAGGCGATAATACTGGGCAGGTTGATCACGACGGCGCCGATGAAAACGTAGAGAAACGCGTTATCTGTCTGAATCTGCATACGTTTCGCCACCAGTCGGCCCACGGAGAAAGCGAATATTGTCCACGCAAAAACCAGTACGCCCCCGCAGCTGATCAACAACAGAATCGCCAGCGGGATGCCTATAATTGTAATCAATAACGTCAATACGACGATAATCAGCCCGAAAATCCCCACGACGGCGGCAAGCAGGCCGACACCGAAGCTTTTCAGGAAGTTGTCCGACAGGTGTTCGTCACTCCGGGATATCCGGTCGCGGAGAAACAGCAGGACGAGGAACGCCAGTATCAGCTGGATAAACAGCTTTACCGG
>CAYUDF010000645.1:0-2626 GCA_964443465.1 uncultured bacterium | reverse complement strand
AACCTGCCGTCGCCGGCCCGCCTGCTAACGCGCACCCTACTGGCCAATTGCAACTCCAACTCCAAACACAATTTCAGAGGCACAACCTAAAATTCCCACCTCACTTGACGTTTTGATAATTGTTTTTTAAAATGTGGTTCTTGGTGGTTTTGAGCGAGAATGGACGGGATTAGGAAACTTTAGCCGTTTTTTGATGAGTTGGTCTCATCTAAGAAATTCAGAAAGTTAGGTTCAATTCGAATGAATCAAAAAAATAAAAGCCCCTAAGGTGTTTTCGGGAAAATCAATCTTGTCTTTGGGTACTGGAGGGCGCCATGAAGATAGCATTGTTAGTCTGTACAATTGTCACCTTTTCTTTCGGGTTTTGGATTCTTCTCTGTTCCACTCAAGTTCAAGTTCTTCGCATTCCCGTTATTACGGTAATCGCCAATTTGGATGTAGGTACTCGCCAATTCTTTGATACAAACGTTATCAGTGGAAACACTTATTGCTATCGTATATGTCCAGACTTGGGTGCTGGTTTTCAATTTTCAAATATTGAATCAACAACAACTGAAAATAATTGTCCCTATCCTCCTCCCTACGATCTGACAATAACATCATGCGGAAATACAGCTGATCTCGTTTGGGGGAATCAAGTGGTGTCCAGAATGGAGCAGAATGGTGTCAACATTCGGTCATAAGGGGGAGAGCTATGCGTTTGAATGTACTATCCTCGGGGGGGAATATCATGTTTAAATCGATTCTGATACTGCTGGCACTGGTGCTTGTCGGCGCTTGGATGATTGGTTGCGGAAGCGACGAGCCGACCAGTCCGGGCGGCGGGACGGCGAATCGTGCGCCTGGCACGCCAACGATCGATACCGGAGCGGGTGCGCCCGCGGACGGATCGACGGACGAGGCCATATCTTCACTGCTTCACTGGCAGTGCAGTGATCCCGACGGGGACGATCTGACCTTCGACGTATTCTTTGGAACGGCTGCTGATCCGCCGAGCGTGGCGACCGGCCAGACGCCTGAAAGCTACAATCCCGGCGCTCTGGACTACAGCACGACGTATTACTGGAAAGTTGTCGCGGAAGATCCCGACGAGGAGACGGCCAGTTCTGCCGTCTGGGGCTTCACCACCATGGCGCCGGCTGCGGAGACGGTCAGTATCCCGACCACGCCGACCGGGCCCGCTACGGGACCGACGGCCGAGAGCCTGAGTTACTCGACCGGTGGTGCGACCAACAGCGCCGGACACTCGGTGCAATACCGGTTCGACTGGGGCGGCGGCGATTATTCGCTTTGGTCCGCCAGTGCCACCGTGTCGCACAGCTGGGCGAGCGCCGGTACCCACAACGTCAAGGCCCAGGCTCGGTGTGCCATGCATAGCACCATAGAATCGGCCTGGTCGACAGGGTACGACGTCGTGATCAGCGCGGCCACCGAGACCGTGAGCACGCCGAACACCCCGACCGGTCCCGCCACCGGTGAGACCTCTGAGAATCTGGCATTCCACCGCATCGGTGCGACCAGCAGCGAAGGCCATACGGTGGAGTATCTTTTTGACTGGGACGATGGAGAATTCTCTTCATGGAGTACCAGCAGCACCGTATACCACAGCTTTGACACTCCCGGCACGTACGAGGTCAAGGCCCAGGCCCGCTGTAGCGACCACACGACAGTGGAATCAGCGTGGTCCGGCGCTTTGACAGTCGTGATATCGGCCGCCGCGGAGATCGTCGGCCGACCCGCCGCTGGCTGGGGGCCGGCAACTGGTCAAATTGGGGACACCCAGACCTACACGATGACCCACGAAGCCGTTACTAGCCTCGGTCATGCCGTGGAGTATCGCTTTGACTGGGACGACGGCAGCTATTCGGACTGGTCGGCGTCATTGTCCGCATCACACATCTGGACGGTTGCGGGGAGCTACTGGGTCACGGTCACGGCGCGTTGTGCCGTACACACGAGTATTCTCTCAGTTCCCAGCACTCCTGCGGTCAACGTTGTCATTACCGACGCCGCCGAGACGGTCAGCGCACCGACTCATATGACCCATCAACTGGGGGTAGTCAGAAGAGATACCGACACGTGGCATTCGGCTGGCGGCGCCATCAGCAGTCACGGGCACGATGTCGAGTACCGTTTCGATTGGGACGATGGCAGCTTTTCTGATTGGGGAGCAGTGGCCGGAACCTCGGTGTTCCACGCATGGTCTGACTACGGCACCTTCGGGGTAAAGAGCCAGGCGCGCTGCATCGCGGATCCGGCGGTGGTCTCGGATTGGTCGGCGCCCCTCAACCTCTTGGTCCGGGAAGGCGTCAGTGTGCCCTCGATGCCGGCGGGGCCCGGCTCCGGTACTCTCGGCGCGACCCTGACCTTCAACGCGGGCGGGTCAGTCAGCTCCGATGGTCACGCCCTCGAATACCGGCTCCGGGTCTATATACATCCGGACATAACCTACTCGGAGTGGTCGGCCACAGGGGTTATTGAGCACCTTTTCACGCGGACGGGTCAACACAGTGTGACCGCTTTCGCCCGGTGCATCGAACACCCGAGTTCCACGTCGAACACGTCTGACCGGCTCTACGTTACCATCACCGATCCCTGATCCAATACGTCAAGCGGGGCCGGCTAC
>CAYUDF010000644.1:0-2630 GCA_964443465.1 uncultured bacterium | reverse complement strand
GGCCCCGCCGCGAGTACCGCCGACCTGGTGGACAAGGTGTTTGGTCCCGCCGGCGATCGCGGCGCTTTGGTCATATCGGGCGCCAACGGAATCGTTGGCGCGGGAAAAACAATGCAGCTGGGTTCGAGGCTGCAGCCGTACGGCGTGCCGATCGTCGCACTCGACTTTCCCAACGCGCCCGACGGCATCGGCGCAAAATACGCCGGGCTCGCCTCGGCTTTCGGCCGCGAAGGCGCCGACAAAATCATGCAGAGCATCACGCGGTTGTCATACGACGGCAAAACTCTGCCCGACAGGTTGAAGGACTTCAACCCGAAGTTTCTCCTGGAGGCGATTCCCGAAATACTGGAAGTAAAAAAAGCGCATTACGAAATCTTCAGAAACAGTTTTCCGGAAATTGAGATCCGTTCCGTCACCTCGGGTTTTCCGAGTAAGGAACTGGGCGTTGGTATCGCCCACCCGGCGTTTCCCCACGAAATCAACAAGGTGTGGGAGATCGTCGAGTCCAAACCGTCCGCGGTCACACAACTGCTGTGGTCGCTGGGTATGATCCCGGTGACCGTCAGCGACGACTGGTCGTTCGTGCTGGACGTCCTGTTCTGCGGTGTGACGCTCGCCGGCATGCGGTTTAACGAAGCGACCAACATGCCCTTCTGGAAAATTGACAAATACATAAGACGCACGGTTGGCCCCAACCCGTTCCGCGCGCACGACGCCATCGGCGCGAAGGGCGCGAACTTCCTGACGTGGTCGTGTCTGCACCACCTCGGCAAAACGTACGGAGACCTGTTTACACCGGCCAAGGTGCTGGTCGAACGCAAGGAATCGGGACAAAACTGGTATCCGCCCGATCACTTCCGGCCACTGGTCAACTGGTCGATGACGGAAGACGAAGAGAAGCTGTTTGAAACGTGGATACTGGGACCGCTTTTCCAGATGGCGAGCATCATGGTGAAGGAGAATCGCGCGGTACCGGCCAACCTCAACATCATCGGTGAGTTGTGCGCGCAGTTCCGCAGCGGTATCATGGCCACCGCCCGTTCGTACGGCGCCGACCGCGTTGCGGGAATCGTCAAGGCGTACCACGACGTCCACCCCGAAGCGGCGAAGAGCCCGTGGTGTCCGGAGGTTTTTAACGGGGTGTCCGATCCGGCCTGGCAGCAGCTGTACGTCAACGCGGAACACAACGGTAAATATGGCGTGATTACAATCGGACGCGAGAGTTACAACTCCGACGTCGACACCGAACTCAACCGCGCCATCGACTGGCTCAAAGCGGAAGGCATCAAGAACGCGGTTGTCACCGGTGACTTTCACCTGGCGACTCAAATGGTGGGCGCCGATACCAATGATTTCTTTCCCGCGCTGGAAGACGAGTCAAAAGGTCTCGAGATATCGCGCTCGTGGTCGCAGACAGCAAGGCGGCTTTACGACGAGTTCGATGTATCGGTGGGGTTTGTAAACGGCAAACGGTGCCTGGGCGGGTTCCTGGAACTGATGACGCATTGCCACTACCTGGTGGCCGTCGACGATGCCAGCTTCGGCATGCCGGAAGTTACGCTGCCGGTTGTGCCGGGTATGGAAGGTTGCCACTGGCCGTTCCGCAAAACGGACAAGGCCAACTGGCCAAAGCTGGTCGAATTGCTCCTGGGTGGCAGATCGCGAAAAGCGGGCGACACGATCGGCTGGCTGGCCGACTACGCGGGCCCACTGAACGACTCGCTCAAGATGGTGGCAAACATCGTCTCGGGCGGTGACCACGGACTACCGGTCCGAAAGGTCGACACCGGCGCTCTGTCGGGCATACCGAAAGAAACGGGCCTGCCCGCCTCGGACGACCCGGCCATCGAAGCGGCCAGAAAGGCGATTCTGGACAACGTTGTTGCATCGTGTGGAGCAACGGCCGCCGAAGCGCTGGATATCCAGGCGAAACACTCGGCCGGTTTCATGAAGAGCAAGTTCTGCCAGAAGGGCGCGATTGGCTCGGCCTTTGTCAAAACCATGAAGGTGTAACTTGAAAAAAACAGCTGCAGTCTTCGCGTTGCTACTGTGTTTGATTGGAGTCGCCGCATTTGCCGGCGGCTCCGATCTTGTCTTACGTTACCCGGCGGCGGAGCGGATTGTGGCGATTGGCGACCTGCACGGAGATCTGGAGGTCACACAGCGAGTCCTTCGGCTGGCCGGCGCTATCGATGAGAACGACCGCTGGATCGGCGGCGATCTGGTGGTCGTTCAGACCGGCGACCAGCTGGACCGCGGTGATAACGAACGCGCGATTCTCGATCTGTTCGCCAGGCTGCGCGATGAAGCGGAAGCGGCTGGAGGCGCTTTTCACGCGCTCAACGGCAACCACGAACTGATGAACGTCCGCCTCGACCTGCGATACGTCACACCCGGCGGATGGGACGACTTCGAAGACATGGGGGACGGCGTTACTGTCGATTCCCTGCTGGCCACCTTCCCGACGGCCCACCGTGGCCGCGTGGTCGCCTTTCGACCGGGCGGTCCGTACGCGCGGTTGCTGGCCGAGCAAAATACGATCGTAATCGTCGGAGACAACCTGTTTGTCCACGGCGCCGTGACACCAGCGCACATCGAATACGGCATCGACAAAATCAACACGGAAGTGC
>CAYUDF010000643.1:0-2636 GCA_964443465.1 uncultured bacterium | reverse complement strand
CTGGTGACGGTTAACTGCGCGGCCATTCCAAAGGATCTCATCGAGAGCGAGCTGTTCGGGTACGAAAAGGGCGCGTTCAGCGGGGCCAGTTCATCGGGCAAGAAAGGACTCGTCGAAGAAGCACGCGGCGGCACACTGTTTCTGGACGAAGTGGGTGATTTGAGTCTGGAAGCCCAGGCCAAGCTGCTGCGCTTCCTGGAGGAGGGCGAGTTTTACCGCGTTGGCGGGACCGCAACCATAAATGTGAAAACGAGGGTGTTGTCGGCTACCAATAAACAACTGGGGCAAATGATCACCGAAGATCTGTTTCGCAAGGACCTCTATTTCAGGCTCGGTGTTGTGCGCGTCGAGGTTCCATCGCTGAACGAACGAGAAGCCGATATCATTCCGCTCGCCGAACACTTTCTCGCTAACTACGGAAAAAAATTTGACAAACCGGTCACGGGACTTTCGGCAGAAGCGCGCGAGAGACTTCTGAAACACAACTGGACCGGGAACGTGCGCGAACTGAAGAACTGCATCGAACGAGGTGTTTTGTTTTGCCGGGGAAGCGAGCTTTCCGTTGCCGACCTGGGGCTCGAACGGATCGGCGATCTGGCGGTAGCGGATACAACACCGGAATACCCTCAGTTGACACGCGACGGAATAGACTATCCCGCCGCACTGAAAAACTTCGAACAACACTATATTGAACAAGCGCTGAAACTTGCCGGCGGCAACGAGAGCAAAGCGGCCCGGCTGCTCGGTATGAACCACCACACTTTTCGCTACCATAAAAAGAAAACAGAAGAATCATAATTTCGAAGATCTTCTAAAAATATTTAGAAGATCTTCGAACTTCATCTCCGCCTTTTGCCTTTCAGCTTAATTAAATACTTCATAACGTCAATATAAACAACCGGTTACGGGTGTGTAACGGGTATGGCACGAACCGTGCGGTATGTCTTGTTTGTGAGGCACAAAAAACGTGTGTCCGTGCAGGACCTGAACACAAAATACGACAGGAGACCGTACTCCGAATGAAGACCAACGGACAACCAGATTACAGTTACATAATCGAACCGATTGATTTAAAGGAACGGCCTAAACGATTTCTTGAAGCGTTTGCGGCGATCCTGAGACATTCAAACTACGGGCCAGTGCTGGACGCGTACCTGCGTATCCGTGCCAAGTGTTCGATCTGCACCGTGGAATGCCAGGTGTACCAGGCCAGCGGGGATCCCCAGGATATCCCTTGCAAGAGATCCGATCTGCTGATTGAAGTCTACCGCCGTTATTTTACGATTTCCGGCCTCGTCAAGGCGCCTCTGTTCGACGACTTCCGGCTCACCGATGAATACATAGACCGCATGGCTGAAGCGTATTACCGCTGCACGGCGTGCAAACGATGCAAAGACTCCTGTCCGCTCGGCATCGACCACGCGCTGATTACCCACCTGGCACGTTGGGTGTTGTCGGAAATCGGTATTGTACCAAAAGCCCTCAAAGTTTCGGTGCGCGAACAATTGGAGGGTGAAACGCACAATACCTCTGCGATACCGGTTATCGCGTTGAATGATACGTGTGAATTCCTGGAAGAAGAACTTGAGGAAATATTTCCCGGCGCGGGCATAAAATTTCCGATCGACGTGAAAGATTCTGAATACGTGTTTTTTCCGGCGGTTTCCGACTACCTGCTCGAAGCCGACACGCTGATGGGAAACGCGGCCATGTTACACGCAATCAACGCCTCGTGGACAATCGGGTCGGAAAACTTTGACGGGATCGACTACGGGCTTTTCTATTCGGACTGGATGTGGGAGCGAATTATCAAGCGGCAAGTCGCGGAAATACATCGCCTCAACGGGAAAGTGATGTTGATCGGCGAATGCGGGCACGCATCCCGTGCCGCAAAAGAAGGTATGGCCAATTTTATTCCGGAAGAGGACCGCGTACCCGTCATCAATATCATGGAGCTGGCATGCCAGAAATTCCTGTCGGGCGAATTGAAGCTGCAGAGGGGAACGGTGACGCAGAAAATTACGTATCACGACCCCTGCAATATCGCCCGCAAGGGCTGGATCATCGAACAGCCCCGTAAATTATTGCGGCACATTTGCACGGATTTTGTAGAGATGTATCCGAATGGAAAAGACAATTACTGCTGCGGTGGTGGTGGCGGCACTGTTTCGCTCGATGAGATCCACGATTTCCGGATGAAGATTGCCGGAAAAACAAAAGCCGACCAGCTCGAAACCACAAAAGCGGACGTTGTGGTGACACCGTGCGCCAACTGCAAAAAGCAGATTGACGAGGTTATCCGGTATTTCAAGTTGGACATCGAACGAAAAGGACTGCACGACCTCCTTTTGCGGGCCATTGTAATGCCCGATGGCCAGAAGGCGGTTCCGCAAGAGCAGGAACAGATTGGGTAAACGGTCACACGACTGGTGTGAAGGCTCTTTAAGGAAGGGAGTACAACTGTGACAGAGTGGCTTGAATGGGCTCGGGGTCCGGCTTTCAGATTCTCAATTGCACTGTTGATACTAGGAATTTTACGGCTGACTTTCATGAATCTTGTGAACATATTCAGTGTGTGGTCGAGAGCGAGGTCCTTCGAGTTCTCATAGTGTAGCTGCCCTGAGAATTGGCAGGAT
>CAYUDF010000642.1:0-2643 GCA_964443465.1 uncultured bacterium | reverse complement strand
CGATATTCAGCGGTTTTAAACGGATCAACGTCGGAGAGCATCTGGTTTATCGCGATGGGACCCGTCGAATCTCCCGCCACTGGTATTTTCCCGCGGAGGTTCAGTCGTGGTCGTTCAACCGGTCGGTCGAAGAAGCAGCAGCCGTCACCGAGGACCGTATCCGGCGCTACACGGCCGCGGCGGGCGATCGTCTGTTAATGGACCTCACGTCGGGTTACGATTCCCGGTTGCTGACCGCGGCGGCGGACCACGCCAACCTGAACCCGACGGTGACGGTGAACGGGCCGGAACGGAGCGAAGAAGTGAGGTTGTCCAGGCGAGCCGCGGAAGCTGCCGGTTGGACGTGGATACATTTCGATACCGCTGAGGAATGGAAAAACGGGATCGATCCCGAAACCCGCCGCGTATTGGCCTGCCGCGCCGACGGCAACCTCCCGTTTCCCGAACTTTTTCACCTCCATATCACGCGGCCGCGTCTCGCCGAGCAATATGATTTCCACACCATCGGTGTCGGTGGGGAATTCATTCGTTATCATCCGTGGAGTCACGAGTTTTTCAGTATCGGCCGCCGCCGCGTCGCCGATATTGACAAAGTTCTGAAGTACCGGATGCTCCAGGATGGTCCACCGCCGGACGGTTTGTTCGAAGCGGACTGGTACGAGCGGTTTGTGCGGGATCTGCGGAGTCGCGTGGTCTCGGTATGCGACGAACTGCCGGGTAGTCTCAATACCCAGCAACTGGACGCCGTGCACGCCTGGAAACAAACGGGTCATTCCAGCCTGTACGTCTCGGGAGCGTTCGGATGGTTGCCTTCGGTGGTGCCTTCCATGGGGGCGGGTTTCATCACAACCGGAATGATAATGCCGTGGCGGCATCGTTTGACCGCCCGTCTCACCCGCCACGTGATTCATACTCTTTGCCCCCGGGTGGCAGCCGTTCCAACCCACTACGGCGGTACGGCCGGACCCATACGTATTGGTAACGTTCACAGGCACCTTTATCAACCGTTGAAGCGTTTCGGTTACCTCGCCGGGAAACTGGACCGTGTACTGGCAGGCGGCACTGTCACGAGCTGGTTCAAAGGCTCGGAAACGGAAACAGTCAAACCGTATGATCTTGAGGATATCCGTACCTTCCTCACTTCGGACAAACTGTATACGGGAAACCTGTACACCCGTGAAGGTCTCATCGCCGTGGCGTCAGCCACGGGCCCCCCGCTACGCGAAAAGCTGCTTCTGCGCATGGCAACGGTGGAGTTGCTGTGCCGCGAGTTGGATTTCCGGCCGGAAAAGTCGTTCCTCTACGATTGATCTGCGGCTAACCTTCTGTAATAAATAGAGATAGTGGTTGGAACTTCCTTGCGAAAACGGAGTAAAACAATAAGACCCCAATTTATGGTCGTTGCTGAACGGGTAAACGGTGCGGGTTTTCAAAGGAGTCGGGTAAAAAATGAAAATTCACAAGTCGAGACGTGTAATTGCCGGGATGGCCGCGGTTGCGGCGGCCGCAATGTTACTGACGGTTGTGACGGGCGCCGGTGTGGCGGGCTCGAAGGACGATGAAAAGGGTTACATCGGAGTTTACATGCAGGATCTGGACGGAGACCTGCGTGAAGGGCTGGATCTGGAAGTTAACACCGGCGTGCTCATTAACGGAGTGGAGAAGGGCAGCCCCGCCGACGAAGCCGGCATGGAAGACGGCGACGTTGTTATTGAGTTCAACGGGACGGAAATAACCTCGACGGATGAATTGCGCGAACTGGTGGCCGATACCGAAGCCGGCCAGAAAGTGAAAATAAAAATCATTCGTGACGGCAAGGAAAAAACGCTGACGCTGGTAGTCGGTGAGTGGCCGGATGATCTCACATGGCATTCATTCGGTGATGTTCGATTTGATGATAATAACTGGCACGACTTCGGACACTCGGTGCGTGCGTTCATGTTCAGGCCGCAGTTGGGTGTGCAGGTAACAGAATTAAATGAAGGCCTGGCTCCTTATTTCAAAACAAAATCGGGCGAAGGCGTGCTTGTGCTGGATGTCAACGACGAATCGGTGGCCGAAGCTGCCGGTATCCTGGCAGGCGACGTGATCCAGACGGTCGGTGATGAAGATGTAACGACGGTTGACGAGTTGCGCGAATCGGTGTCGGAGTACGAAGAAGGCGACGAGTTCGACGTTGTTGTGCTACGCAAGGGCAAAAAGAAAACCCTCAAGGCGACGATGGATGAATCAGATACCAATCTCATGTGGAGCCAGTCGCCGCGTGTGTACAAGTTTGACCACAACATTCACCCGGAACAGTTTCAGAAACACTTCGGGCCACACATGGAGTATTTCAAGGATGACTTGTCGGACGAAGTGAAGGAATTGCAGAAAGAACTCAAAGAAATGAAAAAGGAACTTGAAGAACTGAAAAAACGTTAGCCGGCAGCCAATAGAGATCCCACCATGGGTGCGAAGAGTATTCTCCCATTGAATTTCCTCGCCTCCCGTCAGGGGCACCGGAAACGGTGTCCCTGTTTTCTTTCAATCCATTTCCGCGAGGTCAAAGTAAATTTCCTGCAGTATATTCACGGCGGATTCGACGGGGTAGCGGGACGTGATAAACTGGTACCCGGTTTCCCGAACCCGGTTGCGCAGCGA
>CAYUDF010000641.1:0-2648 GCA_964443465.1 uncultured bacterium | reverse complement strand
CATCGAAGGACTCGATCGGGAGTCCGTGCAGAAAGCCTGGGGGAAGGAGCTCCCGGCCGAGCGCATTCACGCGCACGCAGGCTTCCCCGCCTACGAGAACTGGTGCCTGGAGATGATGACTCACAGGGCCCGTCGGGAAGCGGGCGAGGATTCGGGAAAGGCCTTCGAGAAGGCGATGCAACGCATCAAGGAGGAGTGCCTCACATCGCCTCCCTACCTCCTGCTCGATAACCGCGGGTACGTCCGTGGCGCCGGGGTCATGCCGATGGAAAGCTGGACAAACACGAGGACTATCTGGTCCACAAGCTGGCCCGGCTGCTGAGGTTGTCCCACAAACAGTTGATTGCCGCAAAATTGAAAGTGTCGCGAGGCACTTGAGGGAGGGATAAGAACAATGGTCAAACTCACTTTTCACGGGCACTCGTGCTGGGAGGTGGAGGGAGCCGCTTCCCGCGTGTTGATCGATCCGTTCCTGACGGGAAACGATCTCTCGGACGTTGGCCCCGGAGATTTCGACAAGCTGGATGCGATTCTGGTTACACACGGACACGGTGACCACACGGGCGACGCGGCGGAGATCGCCGCTGAAACGGGCGCGTTGATTGTTTCCAACTTCGAAATTGCAAATTATTTTGAAGCGCAGGGCCACGCAGCGCACCCGCTGCACATCGGCGGCGGCAGGTTGTTTCCGTTCGGCCACGTCAAGCTGACCATCGCCCACCACGGGTCGACCGGACCCAACGGAGAAGCGCTGGGCAACCCGGCCGGTATCGTGTACACAGTGGACGACAAAAAAATCTACCACGCCGGCGATACGGGGTTGTTTCTGGACATGCAGTTGATTGCGGAGATGAACGGTCCGCTGGATGCCGCACTCCTGCCGATCGGCGATAACTTTACTATGGGCATCGATGACGCCGTCAAAGCGGTGGAGTTTCTTGGAGCAGCGGTAAATATTCCGATGCATTACAAAACGTTTCCGCCGATTGATGTTGATCCGGCGGAGTTCGTCGAAAAAGTCGAACGAAAGGGAGCCAAAGCGGTACTCGTCGCTCCCGGAGAATCGTACACCATCGAATAGCGCCGGCCCGGCCTGTATGAAAACACCGGCTGCTGGACAGGGAGTTGGTCGTGAAACCCTTCTTGCTGCGTACCGGAGTATTGCTGGTGGTTTTTACGGCGGGCCTGCTGTTGCCCGATCCCTGCCGGGCCCCGGCCGAAATCTATGTCGAAGATTTTAAATCGTATCTCTACAGGGACGACAGCCTGTCCACCGCCCTGTGGGATACGGCATCCGGTGAAATCCGGCTTCCACCTTATCAACCCGTCACACTTCAAACAGTCCCGGGCGGCGACCTGCGCGGGCTTTCCGTATCGGGAACCCTGGCCGCCGCGGCCGACGCGTCACAAACGGTGAAACTGTTTGATGTGGCCGACGCGACCGCGGTGGTACTCGTCGGTTCGTACACAACGGGAACCGCGCCGGTAGACGTATTTGTTCGCGGGTCGCTGGCCTATGTCGCGGCGACAACCGGCGGCCTTCGGGTCCTGGATATCTCCAATCCGTCCAGTCCGGTAGAAATCGGGGCCTACGGCACAGCCAATGCGCGCGGGCTCACCGTGGAGGGTGGGTACGCCTACGTGGCTGACTATCCCGCCGGGGTTGTTATCATCGATATTTCAGATCCCACCACTCCCGCCGCCGAGGGCGCGTACGCCACCGCCGGTTTCTGCAGTGGTGTGGCGGTAACGGGTGATTACGCCTACGCGGCCGCCGGCGTATCGGGCCTGGTTGTCCTGGACATCAGCGATCCGGCTGCTCCCGATTCGGTGGGTGTGTACGCCGCGGCTTCCATCGCGCAGCACGTCGCCGTCGACGGAAACCGGGCTTACGTGGCCGACGGGCAGAACGGGTTGGTTGTTCTGGATATCAGCGACCGTCTCTCGCCTGTTTTACTTTTTAACGCCGACACCGCCGATTTTGCCAGACACGTCGACTTGTCCGGCCCCTTTGTCCTGGTATCGGACGTTAATTCCGGCGTATTGCTTTTTGACGCGACGGATCCCACACAGGTGAAACTGAATTCAACGTTGGGCGCGTCCGGTTTGTCGTTCGCCGCAGACATAAACGGACCGTATGCTTTAATTGCGAAAGGAACGGCCGGTTTCTCCACGGCGATTTTTGGCGCTGAAATCGAACCGGTGGCGGGTGGGTTGACCGCTCTGCCGGATTCGGCAATAGCGGTGACCGTGGCCGGCGATATCGCATACGTTGCCAGTGGCGCGTCCGGTTTGCGGTTGATCGATTTATCCGGTTTGCCGTCTTCCAGTGAAATCGGATTTCACAACACGCCGGGTCACGCATCCGGCGTGGATGTATTCGGCCGGTACGCGTACGTATCAGATGGCGTGGCGGGGTTGCGCATCGTGGATATCTCCGATCCGTCGATGCCCGCTCTGGCTGCCAGTCTCGGTACGCCCGGAAAAGCGACTGACGTAACTGTTTCTGGTGATTATTGTTACATCGCTGACGGTGCGGCGGGTCTGCAGGTTGTGGAGATCGTGAATCCCCAGGTCCCGTCACTGGTCGGCGGATACAACACGACCGGGTACGCCGCGGTCATCGAATCCCACGGTTCTACGGTGTA
>CAYUDF010000640.1:0-2652 GCA_964443465.1 uncultured bacterium | reverse complement strand
TTGACCAGTTTGCATTTGAATTTGTGGTTGTCCCATTTTTCGGCGAGCGGGCCGTCCGGGACTTTCGAAATCAATGTCATGGCGCACCCCCGGTGAAGTATATGTAAGGCGGAACGACGAGGAAGCCCACGGCGATCACAACCGCAAAGATTTTCCCTAACACGTTGATGATCGGTGTGTACTTGGGATGATTCAGTCCCAGCGACTGGAACGAACTCCAGCACCCGTGCCACAGGTGAAATCCGACGGTGATCATGATGATTTCATAAGCGATCACCACCCAGGCCTGCGTGAACTGGCCGACCACGGTGTGATAGAGGTCGTGCATCTCCTTGCCGTTGTGAACGATAGTATGATGTGCACCGTATTTCATGGTGGCGACGTGCCACACCAGAAAAACGATCATCAATACGCCACCGTAGATCATGGTCATCGAAGAAAATGTCTTGCGGCTTGCGCCACCCGCACCCGTTACCTTGCGGTATCTTTCGGGCCTGGCTTTCTGTTTATCGAACCACACTGTTATCGAAGTAAAAGCGTGGAAAACAAACACCGCCACGAGACACAGTTCGATGAAAATCAGGAGCGGGCCGAGGCTCATCAGAAAATGGGCGTACAAGTTGAACGCCATCGGATTGAAAATGATGAGTGTGTTGGCCCCCATGTGCACCAGTATATAAATGCACAGCAGTACCCCTGTCAGCCCATTGACGAACTTGCGACCGACGGTGGACGTCGCGAAAGCAGATAGTTTGTTCATGTTTCGGACTCCGTTGTTGGTAGGTATCCCGGGAGAATACTCGGGTAAACCGTTATTGTAAAGCAAATTTGCGGAGTTGTTCGTCGGGAATCTGTAGGCGGTGATACCGGGCTATGGACTTCAGACCTGCGCGATGGATTTCAGGTTCTTCAAGTCCAGAACGGTGAGTCGGCGGTGTTCCAGCCTGATTACTCGCGACGTGGACAGGTCTTTGAGTTGCCGGCTGACGGTTTCGGGTGAGAGCCCGAGAAAGGCGCCCATTTCCTGCCGGCTGATGGGCAGGTTGAACGGATGGACTTCCCCCGCGCGAACCTGTTTGTTCATGAAAAGAAGCAGGCATGACGCCACCCGGGGAAGTGCTTTTTTTGTGCCGAGGTCGCACAGCAATGTCTGCAGGGCGGCATTGTCCCGGTTGAGGAGGTCGATCAGTTTTACCGACAAGGCGGGTTTCCGGCTGATGAAATCCAGAAAAACATTTTTTTCGAACTTGAACAACAGTGAACGCAGGAGTGAAGCGGCCGAGCTGATGTAATCAACTCGCGTCAACGCATCCGCGCCAACCACGTCACCGGGGCCCAGGATGTTGACGATCTGCACCCTGTTTCTTGTTGGGCTTTTAAACGTTTTAATGAGTCCTCCGCCAACGAGATAAATATCCGTTGCCGGATCGTTTTCGCGATAGAGGATTCGTTTTTTCTCGAAGATGATCGGTGAGCAGAATTCGGTGGAACTTCTCCAGTCCTCTTCGGGCATTGCCGAGAAGATACCTTTTTCGAATACTTTTCGTTCCGGCCAGAGCCGTTTGCCGTTCATTGAACACTCCCCCGGTTCATGACGAATATAGCAGGGATGCTATTTTGTTTCAAGGGGGTAATATGTCGGACTCGCGGCTAAGTCTGTAACAATATGCTATAAAATAAGATACAAATTCAGCTTAGAATATATAGAAGTGTTATTTACGGTTTATTTCGATATAGCCGGACCAAAACGGGTCGACTATAATGAAGCCATGTCGAACCCGCGGTCATATCCGGAGCAGGGGCACCGGCAGTTGTTAACGCTGCCGGTGGCGGTGATTGTTCTGGTTTGTGTGACTTTACTGCCGGCTTTGTTAATTGCACAATCCGGGAACACGAAAGCGGAACGAATGATGGAAAAGCGACTCAAAATGGTCGATGAACAGATACGGAACCGTGGTGTAAAAGACAGCCGGGTGCTGGCCGCCATGGAGTCGGTGCCGCGGCACGAATTTGTGCCGAAGAGTCTGGTGAACCAGGCTTATGAAGATCATCCACTTTTTATTGGCGGCGGACAGACGATTTCGCAGCCGTACATCGTTGCGCTGATGACGGAGATTCTCGAACTGGAACCTCGGGACAGGGTACTGGAGATCGGAACCGGTTCCGGATATCAAGCGGCTGTGCTGAGTCCGCTGGTGGATTCGGTATTTACGATTGAGATAATCGAAGAACTCGGCACCGAGGCCGCCGAGCGCCTGGAGAGACTGGGATACGACAACGTATACGTCCGGATAGGCGACGGGTACAGGGGATGGCCCGAAAAGGCCCCTTTTGACGCAGTTATTGTCACCGCTGCGCCCCATGCGGTGCCACCCGCCCTCGTTGAGCAGCTCGCCGAAGGCGGCCGGATGGTGCTTCCTGTCGGCACGGGGATTCAGGAACTGGTGTTAATAGAGAAAAAAGACGGGAAAATCGTGCAACGGGATATCACGAGCGTTCGTTTCGTACCCATGGTACACGGAGACTCAAAGAAGAACGACGACGATTAGAATTTAGTTTATTTGATCGCCTCGGATTGTCCGACGGATGCCGTTACTGTGGTGTGGATCCCACCCCTGATCAGAAAATCCCCTTCGATTTCCATGAATCGCG
>CAYUDF010000639.1:0-2658 GCA_964443465.1 uncultured bacterium | reverse complement strand
AATATACCGGGACTTTCATCGCGTGGTTATATCGCCGGACCGGGTGCGGAATGATCTCGAGGGGGCCGTGGTTGTAGGGTGATGGTTTTGTCGCCTCTCCGATCCTGCTGGCAAACAACAGATCGCTGATTTCCAGGTGGTTGTTGTAGTCACGGCACTTCAAGCGCGCCGAGTAAGAAGCAAAATTGCCGGTGTCCTGTTCTTCGACCGTCACGGCCATATGATAAAAACCAGGCGGGATCGTTACCACCAGTTGCGCCGGCATCAGCAAGAGCGAGTCGGTGGTACCGGGCACGATCGGCAGGCTGATCGTATCTGACTCGCGTCCCACTTCGTTGTGGTCAGCGTCCCAGAATACCGTTGTTCCCACGTATTGCTTCACGTGACCCCGGCTGCGGGCCTCGCCGACGTTGGCAACAAACTGGACGTGTACTTCGGTGCGGTTCATAGACTCGCCACCCCGAAAATCCCCGATGTCGTAATACAGCGGCAACCGGTTGAGTCCCTCTGTACACGCGTATGAAGACGGCGTTTCTTCCAGAACTTCCTGAAAACGAAATACCATTCGCATAAACGGATTCGACCCATAAATCGGTTCTATATATGCCGCCATCTCGGGATCCTCAACCGCTCCGCGTATCAAGGCGTCGATCGGCTGCGACGTGCCTTCCGACCGAATACCGGGCGACGCTTCGACTCTTGAAAGAAAGTAGGAATACTCGCCGCTCATGGCCGGGTCCTCAAACAAAACAAACATCTCGTGACGTGCGTACAACCAGGCCTCTCCCGGTGGAACAATCGGGCTGTGACTGGCTGCAGCGATGTCGGCGCCGCGAATGTGGCGGAAGGTCGGTTGTCCGTAACGGATATAGATTTCACCGCGCTGATCCCAGCCCGGCCACTCGGGAATATAAAAGAGCGAATCCACCACGTGTACGCGCCAATCGTGCTCCAGACGCTTCTCGTTCTCCGGTGTGGTAAGGATCGGGTCCGAATCTCGCCAGTACCCCTCGATCCATTCGCGCCTGGAAACATCGGTTCTTAGTGAACGAAAATCCTCTTTTTGAGCCTCGTCGAGAAAGTAACTGATCGACGTAAATTCGGCGAGGATCGCGGAGGACATTTCGGGCAATACGTATTCGCCAGACTCTCCGGCCGCGACGACCTGGACCGGCATCAGTGCCAGACCGAGAACCCCTAAAACCAGCAATAAAATCGACAACGCTTTCTCCCAATCAATTTCAGACATAAAAAGACACGCGGACCCTGTCTTGCTTACTGCACAATCACGTCACCGCCGTGGGCGGTGTCGCCGTTACAAAAATCAACGCCTTCAACCGGCGGTGAATTGCCCCACGTGTTGTACATCGCGTAGATCACGTGGGCCGTCTGGTTGCTCAGTCCGCAAGTTGTGTTCCCCGAAAAAATGTTACCGCCCAGGCCACCCCTGGCACCGCCACCGAAGTCAGGGTGTGGTTGATGGTTCACATCATCGTAGCAGCATAAATACGCTCCGATTATATTGCCGGACAGATTGCAGTTTTCCACCAGTGTGTTCTGCATGGCGTTGAACTGCAGCCCTTCCCGGAAACCGGAAATGGTCAGATTCCTCAGTACCGAGTTGTTGCCGTCTTCATTAAATACAATCTCGATTCCGCGGTCAAAGTTGGAACCGTCGCTGACCACAAGGTAGCAGTTCTGGACGGTGGATCCATGGTCGTGCTCTACGCGAAACGCAGCATAATTGGCGCGTTGGAGACACCGCAGGCTGTCTACCAGGGCATTGGTGGCGCTGGAAATTCTGACGGCGATGGTCCAGTAGGCACTAACGATCCTGTCCTCTTCAATCGTGAATTTTCGTATCGCGCAGTCCACACAATCGATGCGAACAGCCATACGCACGTCCAGCTGTTCCGCGGCGACACGGATAACGCAGGTTTCCCAGTTCTCGCCTTCCAGTATCACCGAATCGGGTACACTGATCGGAAATGTCTCCCCGTTACCATCGTCATACACACCGGCTGCGGCGATCACGTGGTCGCCGGAACCAGCTGTCGCCAGACCTTTAGTAATCGACTTAAATGGCTTGTTCCTCCCGCCAACACCGTTGACGTCGTGCCCGGTGGTGGCGTTGACGTATATCCGGCTGGCTGTCACCGTCACCTGGCAGCTGTCGGAAGACGTGCTGTCATCCGTGGATACAGCGCGAACCAGGACCATCGACGGCACAGGCGTTTCGTCCGGGGCGGTGTACATCGCAGGATTTCCCTGCGTGATCGTGCCGACGGTTGTATTGCCGCCCAGAATACCGGCGACATACCAGTCGACCGTATTCGCCGCACCACCCGTCACGACCGCGTTGAACTCGTGTGTTTCGGTGATGCCCATTTCCATTGTTGCCGGTGACAACCGGACGACGACTCCCGCGGGAGTTTCGGGTTCGGCTGGCGAATCCGAATCGCTGCATCCGGAGTAAACGGTGGCCAGGCCGGCCAGGGAGGACAGGACCAGAAAGGTCAGAATTCTGAGTGAGATACGCATGGCCCGCTCCTTTTTGGGGTGGAAAAACGGAGACAAATACATACGATGGGACCCGTTGAGCTTATTACGAAATTGTCAAGGAAACAACCCTGTTTCCGGGCCGGATCGGTTAAGATG
>CAYUDF010000638.1:0-2660 GCA_964443465.1 uncultured bacterium | reverse complement strand
TCGCGAAATACTCGGAGGGCCGTCAGGCCCGACCGAGTATAATTTGTAAACAATATCGAAATTCCAGCCAACTTCCGCATTTGACGATCCATCGAATCCCCCAAACTCACCGGGCTCTGCTTAATATTTCGATACCCGAATCCAGTTGGCCCTAAAAATGCTGTACGTATGCGACGGAACAATCATATTCACTACCCGTGAGGTAAGAGATGTTTTCAAGATTACTTATAATACCGACATGTTTCTTTGCCCTCCTGTGCATCCCTCAGGCAGCTTTGTCTGCAACCTGGTACATCATGCCCGACGGTGCCGGTGACGCCGCCACGATCCAGAGTGCAATCGACTCCTCCGTGGCGGGTGATACGGTGATACTCGCAGCCGGATCATACACAGGACCAGGCAACTACAACGTTGATTTTGGCGGCAAGGCAATCACGGTGACATCAGAATCGGGTGCGGCGAGCACCATCATCGACTGTGAGGGGCTCGGAGGCGCGTTTCGGTTCCATAACAACGAGGTCTCCACTTCTATTTTGTCTAATATCAGTATCATCAACAGCTCGTCCAGCGCCGTCACTATTTCCCACGCCTCGCCGACAGTTGAGTTTTTGGTGTTTGTTGATTGCACCAGCGGCGCCGGGGGCGGCATCGGAATCGGGGGGTCCGGTACACCACTGATAAGCAACAACACAATCACAAACTGCAACGCGGTAAGCGGCGGCGGCATTGCTGTCTTTCCGGGCGGGCACGCCGAAATCCTTGACAATACGATTATAAACTGCAGTGCAGATCTGTATGGCGGTGGTGTGTTCTGTGGGGACAGTTCGACGGTTTTACTATCCGGCAACAGGTTGCAAAACAACTCGGCCCGGGCGGCAGGTCTGAATGGCGCCGGCGGCGGACTGTATGCAGCCAGCTATTCCCGGATAGAGATCCGGAACAACGTATTCGATGGAAACACCGTACCGGCGAACGCCGCAGGAGCGGGAGCGGCCATTTATCGAACACACGCCACAATAGTTTCGAATCAGTTCTCCGGGAACATCTGCGAAACGTCCGGAGGATACGGTGTTGGCGGCGGACTGTATTCATTTGAGTGCGGCGAACTATTGATTGATATTAACCGGTTCGAACGCAACACGGCCAATAGGGGAGGCGGGGCATGGTTATGGAACAATGATATCACCAACGACACTCTGGTGGTCCGTTCGAACCGTTTTGTCGCTAACGAGACCGTAGAATCTGGCGGAGGACTCAGCATTGGCAACAACGGGTCTCGTCCTATTGTCGTTACAAACTGTGACTTCGTTTCCAACCGCTCACAACACCGCGGCGGCGCTTCTATAGACGGAAACGTCACTGTCGATGGATGTCTTTTTACCCATAACACAGCAACAGGTTCGTCGGGTGCGATCGGTATATCGGGTGAGTTAACCAACTGCGTTATCACCGACAACACAGCAGGGACGATAGCCGGAGGAATCAGCAGCAACGGGACCATCCGGAACTGTCTGATCGCACGGAACCGCGCCGAGTCCGGCGGGGGCGTAGGAACGATATCGGCGCACATCATAAACTGCACTATCGTGGACAATATCGCCGAGAAAGGTGGAGGAGTAGCTTACGCAATCGACTACCTGGCGGACGATCCAATCATCGAAAACACCATAATTGCCTTCAGCGGAGACGGTGGAGCAATCTACTGTCCCCCGCCGATGATCATTTACCCGGATTCCGATTCACCGGATTCGATTTATGCAGAACCCCAGTTGATCTGCAGCAATCTGTTTGGCAACGTCGGCGGTGACACGCTGCATGGCGTGGACCTCGGTGGAAATATCTCTCTCGATCCGCGATTCTGTAACCGTGAGGCCAGTATATTTACAATTTCTTCAATTTCGCCATGTGCGCCGGCAAACAACGGTTGCAACGTACTGATGGGCGCCATGGGTATCGCCTGCAATCCGATACCCAAAATGTCGCCGGTGGTACCGGTGACCGCGCTGGATCAGAACTACCCGAATCCATTTAATCCATCGACGTCGATTCGGTTCACGCTGCCGTCCGACTCGCACATCGAACTGAGCGTATACGACGCCCGCGGCAAGCGGGTGCAAACGCTGGTTTCCGGAGCCTGGACCGCCGGGCCTCACGACGTGATCTGGAACGGCCTCGATCAGACCGGCAATCCGGTCGGATCGGGTGTCTATTTTGTCAAGCTGAGGGCAGGCGACCAGACCTTTACAAGAAAAATGCTGTTGCTTAAATAACACCCTTGCTCCATGACTTACTGGTAACAAAAAACCCCGGACACGTTTTCGTCTCCGGGGTTTTCCTTTGCGAGTATAATAAACGTTGCTACGGATTCAGACGATTGATCAATCGTGGGAACGGTATCGCTTCGCGCAGGTGACCGAGACCGCATATGTATGACACGGTGCGTTCCACTCCCAGGCCGAACCCGGAGTGCGGCACCGAACCATACTTGCGCAGGTCGCTGTACCAGTTAAACGCTTCCTTCGGAAGATCGTGCTCCTTGATCCGGCGTTCGAGCAGGTCAAGGTCGTGTATGCGCTGGCCGCCTCCGATCACTTCGCCGTAACCCTCGGGCGCGAGCATGTCGACGGACAACGAGTACTCCGGTCTGTCGGCATCCGGCT
>CAYUDF010000637.1:0-2663 GCA_964443465.1 uncultured bacterium | reverse complement strand
CCATCGTGCTGAACGTGGTGCGTCTTGCCGGCATCTCTATCGAACAATCTGTGGCTTACAATACCGTCATGGAGAATGTGCTTCTCGATGCATTCCCTGACGAGATCAACGACGTATGGAGCCGGACGGGCTCGGCGGAGATTGCCACCGATCCGATGGGCACCGAGTTGACGGACGTGTTCATCACCCTTAACCCCCGAAAGAACTGGCGTGTGGCAGACTCCCAGGCGGAACTGGTTCTCGCGATGGAAGCCGTCGTGTCGGATCTGCCCGGGCAGACCGTTGCATACACCCAGCCCATCGAGATGCGTCTCAACGAGATGGTCGCCGGCATACGATCCGATCTCGGCATCAAGGTCTACGGCGACGACTTCGACGAACTGCTCCGTATCTCCAACGACATCCAGCGTCTTCTGACGACGGTGAGCGGGGCCGAGGATATCTCCGGGGAGCAGTTGACCGGCCAGCCCATACTGCGCGTGCGCGTTGATCAGGATGCCATCGGACGAATGGGTATCCCGGCCGACCGGGTACTCGAAATCGTGGACGCCGTCGGCGGCATTAAGGTCGGTGAGATTCAGGAGGGTGAGCGACGTTTCCCGCTTGTCGTTCGTTTGCCGGACCGGTTTCGACAGGATCGCGACGCGCTCTCTTCGGTACTCATCGCGACGGAGGCAGGTGGTGTGTTGCCGCTGGGTACACTGGCCTCAGTAGAAGAGACCGAAGGCCCCGCGACCATTACACGCGAGTGGGCGCGGCGCCGCACGGTCGCCCAGTGTAATATCCGCGGTCGCGACATGGGGTCGTTCGTCCGGGAAGTACGCTCAAGAATCGCTCAAGAGATCGCCATGCCGGCTGGCTACACCGTTGAGTTCGGCGGTCAGTTCGAGCAGCTCGAACGCGCCCAGGCGCGATTTCGTGTGGTTGTGCCGCTCACACTTCTTCTCGTGTTTTTTCTCCTTTATCTCAGCATGCGCCGTTTCGGCGATGCGTTGATCGTCTTCACCGGGATCCCCCTGGCGGCGGTGGGCGGCGTGCTTGCACTGTGGATCCGCGGACTTCCCTTCAGCGTCAGCGCCGCCGTCGGTTTTATCGCCCTCTGCGGCATCGCAGTCCTCAACGGACAGGTACTGGTGAGCACGATTCGCAGGTTATTATCCGAGGGCAATGAAATGCTGACGACGGTACGGACCGCGGGTCGGCTGCGTCTGCGCCCGGTTCTTGCCACAGCCATCACCGACGCCGCCGGGTTCCTACCCATGGCGGTTTCTGTGGGCGTGGGCGCCGAGGTGCAGCGACCGTTGGCGACGGTGGTGATTGGCGGGGTTTTGACGTCGACGTTGCTTACCCTTTTCGTATTGCCGCTACTGTTTGTTATTTTCGAGCGGAGGTTGGGCAAAAACCTGAATACTACTCAGTAGCGCTGGTAACGATATGCCGGAGTGTAGTATAAAGGGAAAAAGGAAAGGGATAGATCATTTCTAAAACCAGCGCAGAATCGTCTCTGAAAATACTGGAAAAAATCGTTCACGGCAAAAACCACCTGTTGATCGTACTCCACAACGACCCCGACCCCGACGCCATCATGTCGGCGGAAGCGCTTCGCCACCTCGTCACAGAGAAGTTCTCTCTGGAGACGAGCGTCGCATACGGCGGCTACGTTGGAAGGGCCGAGAACCGGGCCCTGGTGAGCAAACTGGGAATCAAAATGAAGCAGTTCAACCGGATTCGTATCGACAAATACGACGTCGTCGCGTGCGTGGATACGCAACCCGGCGCCGGCAACAACATGCTGTCAGCCGATTCCCGGTGTGATATCGTGATCGATCACCATCAGGAACGCGCCGATACGCGGGCGGAACTGGCAGTCATCCGGCCGGACCTCGGCGGGACGGCAACGATACTGGTGGAATGGCTGACGGCGGCCGGAATTACGATCCCGTGCGACCTGGCGACCGGTCTCGCCTACGCGATCAGCTCAGAAACACAGAGTTTGAGCCGGGAGGCGAGCCCGCAGGACATCGACGCCTATCTCACGGTATACGTTCAGGCAAACCTCCGTAAACTGTCTCAAATCATGTATCCGGCGCTGCCCCGTGAGTACTTCGTTCTGGTGGCACGAACGCTCCAGCGGGCGACGATCTACCGCAACCTGGTGTGTTCACATCTCGGCGAGGTGCCGACCCCTGAAATCGTGGCGGAGATGGCCGACTTTCTCGTCCGCCACGAACGGACTACCTGGGCGTTTTGTACCGGTCGCTTCAAAGACAAGCTGATCCTGTCGCTTCGTTCGACCAAAACGGACGCGCGGGCGGGACAGGTCATCCGCAAAATGGTCCAAAGCGATCACCGTGCGGGAGGCCACGGGATGACCGGCGGCGGTTTTGTACCCATTGAAGACGAAGGCGAACAACCGCTGGAGTCGTTTTACACGGAAAGATTCTTCAAAGTGATGGGATACAAAAACACAGACTGGAAACCTTTTGTCGAGGACAGTCCTGCGCCAGAGCTCCCGCGTTCAACGAAGCAATAGTCAATGTCACTGCTTCCGTATCATTTGAGCAACAGCATCTTGCGCGTAAACGTCTCTCCCGCCGCTTCGAGGCGATAGAAATACACACCCGAACCCACGCGGTTGCCGCTGTTGTCCAGACCGTGCCACG
>CAYUDF010000636.1:0-2663 GCA_964443465.1 uncultured bacterium | reverse complement strand
ATCGCGCCGCGTAACCGTGCGCCCGAAAGCAATGCAACTCGTTATTGTGGTACCGCGCCGACGCACGCCACCGGTTTTTTTGAGAGAGAGGAGGGAATGTTAGTCTTTGGCGGCGAGGCGGAGGGCTTCGCCTTCTTCCTGGCCAAGTTTGCGGGGGGCTTCGCCGGTGGCGATTTCGATGGCGTAGCTGCGTGAAAAGTCCCGGCCGACCAGGTTCGAAAGCACATAGCCATTCTTGTTGTCGTCCAGGATACACAGAGAGTAACTCTGCTGGCCGGCGATGCCGTCGAACGCGTCGTAGCGCACCAGTCCGATACGTTTAAAATGCGTTTTATTTTCTTCGACCATCAGGTCGATGGCGCCTCGGACCTCAGCAACATCCTTTGCGTTCAGTTCGACCGTCTGGAGCAACGCGGGGAGCGAGTCCACTTCGCCGTCCCACTGCCCCGACAACCACGAAAACGGGCGCGTCACCGATAACACCCGCATAAACGCCATCACGGCGACCACAAGAGCAGCGACCGCGATAATACCAATTAAAACGGTGACAACACCCAGGTTGTTGGAAATAAATGCTTCAAATCCGTTCAAAGTGCCCTTACAGAAAGAGTTATGTGACGGGGAAATCCTACTCCCGATCGCCCGGGTTGTAAACAGAATTTGACGAAGAAATATCCGAAGGACCTGTCACGGGTGGCGCCGATGGGGGCCCCCCACCGCGCGCAGCGTCGAGCACGGTGGGGGCTGCGAAGCGTCCCGCCGAGCTATAATATTCTCGCGAATGGGATATCGGCGTCAGGACCCGTGATGGGTCTGATTGTGCCAAATCCAAATTACCGCGTGACCCGAACCGTGTAGGTCAACTCAGCGGACTGGTCCCGTTTCACCGGAATATCGAACCGGATCCTGCTCTGGGATTCCTTCTCAAAAGCGTGGGAACTCTGCATGACTTCCCAGTCGCCGTAGACCCGTTCTACAACCGATACCACCACGTCTTCTTCCTTGTGGTTCCGGATCGTCACCTTGTAGGCCGACTCATACAGGTGGCCGCTGGAAAGCACCTTGTAATCCGTCTGGATGCGCTCGGCTACGACATCAAACGCGTCACCCATCTTGAGCCGGATCGTCTCGTCCTTGGGCGTGTGGTCGATCAGGTCCTCGCCGATAAACTGCAAAGAGCCGCTGCTGTCTTTTTTATACAGTCGCACCTTACCCTTCGGCAACGGCATGCCCATGTGGTTCGATTCGCTGTTCTCCAGCGAAACGTACACACCGACCTTGGGACCGGATATCGGTCCGCGCATCTGCGAAAAGTAGTAATGGCCGTTCGACGAATAAACATACGTTTTTTTGACCCCGACGTCTTCGGCTTCGAGCAGGGAAACCTGTTTCGTTTGATTGTTCCCCACCGTCGTTTCACGCCCCAGCGTGTACAGATGGTATTCAAAGAACGACTCTTCCTCAAATCCCGAAGACCTTGCGTCCGAGAGGGTCATTTCCATTTGTCGCCCGCCACCTTTCTTCTCCCGCACCCGATTCACGTCGCCGGCTACCAGCTTGAGTGTGGCGTTTTCGTAGGTAGCACCACTTGTGTTGTTGATCGTCACCCAACCCGTCAGGTCCAGCTCGTTGTCGTCCTTCGCCAGGATGGCGACGTAGTCTGCTTTCCAGCCGATACCGGCGGTCAGGTAGCTCGCTTCCACCGTGTGGTTCTTGCGGCCGTTTTCCAGCAGCCACACCAGCGACGGTTTCGAAATGAGCCCCTTGGGCAGAGCGGGCAGCACGACCCGGCCCGGCGGGTTAACCGCAATTTCGCCGTCTATCTCGTAGACATATCCACCCTCGGTGCCGATCAGGCGGGCGGAAGACGTGACTTCTTTGTCGTCGATCAGGCGGATCAGTTTGACCGTCTGTCCCACGTATTTTTCCATCAATTTGCGGGGGCTGATCAGGTCATACTCGAAATTCTGCTCGAGCACGTACAGTTTATCGGGAGCATCAAGGGAGCGGATACTCACGCTGGTGGGATCGATCTGCGCGGCGACCCCCTCGAACCACAGGTTGTGGATACCGGTGGTCAGCGTCAGATCCCTGACGTCCTTGACCAGGCCAAAATCCTGATTGTAGATCGTAATGTGGAGTGATTTCCGGCTTTCAGGTGTACTTTTGGCCGGTTCCTCCGCTTTCAGTGAAACCGAAGACAGTACGGCCGCCAAAACGATCAGTCCGATTAAATATCGCGGGGATTTCATGAAATCACCAACCTTTCGGGTCGTGCTCGTGACGCACTGGCATGTTGCCCAAAAAAGCGTCCGATTGGCTCACGGACGCCGTGTTATGTCTTGTACATGGTGAGTAACGTTTCCCGCCCTGGAGGTTCCCGATAATCGAAGATGCGGCGGGCAAAATAAAAAAGATTGGAAAAATCTGTTTGTTTATGTGGTATATCAGAATAACAACGATATAACACAGAGAATAACTGGTGCCCAGGGCGGGACTCGAACCCGCACAGGCTTTCGCCTACTACCCCCTCAAGATAGCGTGTCTACCAGTTCCACCACCTGGGCCGGGGTTTAAATCTATTGACCCGATGTGCCTGTTGTATCCGCTGCTGTACCGACCGCGGCTGAATCGGGCGTCCCGCTGAGTAACTGATCGATGCT
>CAYUDF010000635.1:0-2663 GCA_964443465.1 uncultured bacterium | reverse complement strand
CCAGGGCCAAAAAGGGGCCGTCGAAACTGCTGACGATTGAACAGGCGAGGGGCCGAAGGGAGTCCTTTGACTGGCAGAAAACGGTCGCATCTGTGCCGGCACTGAAGGACGCGGAGGTTTTTAACGATTACCCGTTGGACGAACTGGTGGAACGGATCGACTGGTCGCCATTTTTTACCGTTTGGGAGTTGAAGGGACGGTATCCGGCGATACTTGAGAACCCGGTGTACGGCAAAGAGGCCACCCGTGTTTTCAATGACGCGCGAGACCTGCTGGCCCGGATCGTGGACGAAAAACTGTTGAAACCCCGGGCAGTAATCCAGTTTTTTCCTGCCGCCGCCGTGGGCGACGACGTCGAACTTTACACCGATAACACGCGTAGTCAGGTGCTCGACACATTTCACTTTCTCCGCCAACAGGGCGACAAATCGGGCGGCCGTCCGGACTGCTGTCTCGCCGATTTCGTGGCGCCGCGGGAAACTGGTATCGACGATCACATCGGTCTGTTTGTGGTCAGCACGGGCGAAGGTCTGGATGAGATGCTGGAGGTCATGGAAAAGGACCACGACGATTACAACGCAATTATGGCCAAGGCTCTGGCGGACCGACTCGCCGAGGCGTTTGCCGAACGTATGCACCAGCGTGTTCGCAAGGAATTCTGGGGGTACGCGGCATCAGAAGATCTGTCCAACGACGAACTGATCCGGGAATCCTACCAGGGCATCCGCCCCGCGCCCGGTTACCCCGCTTGCCCAGATCATACGGAGAAACGGACACTGTTCAGACTGCTCGACGCAGAAAAAAGATCCGGTGTCAGACTCACGGAGAATTTTGCAATGTGGCCGGCGGCATCGGTGAGCGGTTTCTATTTCGCCAACCGGCAGGCGCATTATTTCGGCGTGGGACGGATCGGCCGGGACCAGGTCGAAGACTACGCCCGAAGAAAGGGACTCTCCATAGAAGAAGCCGAACGCTGGCTTTCCCCGAATCTGGGCTATTAGATTCAGGCAGTTAAATTGACAAACACTCCGATTCCCCCGGTTATTCCCGCTGCTTGAAATATTTTTTCATTAGCGACTGCCCATACACACGCTCGGCCTCGAGTTGGTTATGAGGAGCGCAAAGTAATCTTAGGTTATTAATATTATGATTCCCACCCTGTGCAAACGGCGTCTCGTCGTGGTGAATCTCAAGATCCCAGGTTGATTCGCATCGTTTGCCGTTTGATCCCACGTAAGTACACTGTCCCCCATCACGGTTGTAGACGGCGTCTCTTGTAGCCGGGCTGATATGACGCGACGTTTCCCCTGGATCGCTTGTTTTTGGATCAGTTTTATTCTTACGTTTTTCCCGGCGTTCGGCACGTTGTACAGGATCGTGTTTCTCCAGCCAGGTCTGCGCCAGTTCCAAGATTAAAGTGTTGTAATCAATTCCACAGGGATGCTTACCCGACAGTAATTATTTGCACCGATCGAGCATCAGCATTATATGGTTGTCCACCAGGCAGTTTACCTGGTGCATGACAACGGTTTTCATTTTCAATTCAGGTGTCGATTCCTCGTCACCCGTTGGCGGACCGCTTTCATTTTGACGCGTGTCCGTGGTAGATTTTTTACCGCCGCGCCGAAGGGAAATTTCACCCAACGTTGACGGACCGCTATCATTCAGATGCGCGTCCGTTTCCGGACCGCACTGCTTATCTTCAGCGTGCGCCAGCCCGCATGAGCCGTTTAAAGCTCTAGCGTGCTGGCGCTCACCTGGCACCTCCGTCGGCGTCCTCACAACTACCGGTCGAGTAAGATCCTTGTGCTTCAGCATGGGATTGAACCGGGACACGATTGTCTGTACCTGGCGGTAGCTCCTCCCTCGGATCTCTCTGAGCAGTCCGGGTGTCAGAAATCTCCACGACAACGCAAGTGTCGCCAGATTCACGTGGCCGCTTTTGAGGTAATCATAGGCTTCTGGACACCTTTGAATTGCCCGCGCCGAACAGATCCGTCGTTGAGCCGACGATTCGGAATAACCAAGACCGTCGGTGCAATAAACAAACATTGAGCTGTAACCGAGAGTTCGATAAATCTTCCGATTCTCAACTTCGATCAAGTGGGGCAGTATTTCTAATGTAAGAGCGTGTTCTTGTTTTACTAACTTCGTCAGCCGATTTAGCAATTCAATATCGGAGCAACTTTTCAAAGATCTCATGGCAATTCTCCCGTCGTTTAATACCATCATCATCACTTGCCAGCCAGACTTGTATTATAACACATACTTTTTTATCACTCTCAGACGGCGCGCAGACATTGATGGCAGCAGGAAGAGCGTGAATGAGAGAAGAAAAAACTTGTCAAGGAATATAATTAACTATTCGCTGAACAACGCAAATAATTGCGTCGTGCAGGAGTTGTGTGTGTTTTCAAATGAAATTACGAATAAAGGAATCGAAGCGAGGTTACATGTAGCCGAGGTCTTTGAGTTCTTTCTCTATTTTTTCCCGCTCATCATCGTCCATATCGGATTCCGTATCGACGGGATCTGATCCCGTCTTGTTGTCCGAAAAGTGCGTTTCGAGCAGCTGATACAGAGGACGCCTCAGTTCCCGATCTCCGATAAGGTTGTTTTTCTCCAGCGGATCGGCGGCGAGGTCGTACAGTTCGTCCTTCAGT
>CAYUDF010000634.1:0-2666 GCA_964443465.1 uncultured bacterium | reverse complement strand
GACGTCGACTGCTGGTCCAACGTACACGGCCGGCCGATTAAACCGGGCGCAATCGAAGGTATGATTCGCGACGAGAACGAAAAGTTGAAGGCTTAACCGACGAGGGGTCAACACATCATGTTTGGTTTAAAAAACGCATGCGTTCTGAATGTCGAAGATGAATACACCACTCTGGATGATTACCAGGGGCGGGTCGTCCGCTGGTGTCCCGGCTGTGGTGACCACGGCATATTAACCGCGACACAGAAACTGTGCCGCGACGAACAGTTGCCACGTGATAAGACGGTATTCGTGTCCGGTATCGGATGCGCCGCCCGTTTTCCACACTACATGGGCACTTACGGGTTTCACGGCCTTCACGGCCGCGCGCTTCCCATCGCGCAGGGCGTCAAGATCCGCCGTCCCGACCTGAACGTGTTTGTCAACACGGGTGACGGGGACTGCTGCAGTATCGGCACCGCGCACTGGATTCACACGATTCGAATGAATCCGGACATCACCTGCACGCTGCACGACAACCAGATTTACGGCCTGACCAAAAAGCAGGCGTCGCCAACCACTCCGGCGGGCTGGAAAACCAACACCACTCCGCACGGATCCAAACTGGAAGCACTCAACCCCCTCACGGCCACGCTGGGCATAACCAACGTGTCGTTTGTCGCACAGGTTGTCGAATGGATACCGGAACTGCTGTACGACGTACTCAAGGCGGCCTACCACCACAAGGGATTTTCGTTTATCCGTGTATTGCAGAGATGCCCGCACTTCATGCCGGACATCTATTCAAAACTGATGACGGACCCGAACAATATCATGCTGCTCAAACACGAAAATGGTCTGAAGATCAGCGATGGTATCTCACGCCTGTATAAAACGCAGGAAGAGCACGATCCGATGGACCTGCATCGCGCGAGAGAAGTCTCCGATATGCGGGACAAGGTACCTGTTGGTATCCTGTATCACAATCCGACCGTACCGACTTACAACGACTTGAGAGCACCGGATCGCGCGCCGACTATCGAGCAGCGCGAAGATCTGTTGAACTCAGCTTTTGACAAGTTCGGTATTTTTCCAACTACAAACCTCGAGGTAATTAGCGGTGGAAATGGAAATGGCGCCGGGGCAAAATGATCACGATGACCATTTCGAAATAAAGTGGGACGTCCTGCATCTGCCCAAGGGCGAGCAGGACGAAGAGACGACCGCTCCACAATACGACATGCCCCGCGGCGATGCGCCGGTGGAGAAGACGCCCCCTGCCGAAATCGAAAACCCGCAGAGTCTGCTGAAAGAGCTGCTCGACTTTTTTTATTACGGCGCGCGCAAGGACGCCGCTGACACACCGTCCGGAAAATGCGTGCCGGCGCTGCTCTATCCGTACAAGGATCTCTCACGCGTCCGCCACGAATACCCGATCTGCGTCATAGACGGCGCAACCGGCCTGCCGGCGAAACCCCTCACACAGATTTTTGACGAATTGATCGAAGCGGTCAGTGGTGAGGGCGACGCGGGTGTTCGGGCCCGGCATCATATCCTCCAGATCGAGTCCGCTATCCGGGCCAGAACGGCCGGCGAAAATCGCGGCCGCATAACCAGCCTTGGTCAGTTGGCCGACCTGTGGGAAACCCACGCCAACGAACTGTTAACCTCGGAAAACCTGGACGAAGACAAGTTAACGCTGCTACGGGGGGATCTGGAATCGGCAAAAAACGCCCTGGCCGTCGACGGCGAAGTAATCCCGTGCAACCCGGATTCGAGCAGGCGGCTGCTGGAAGCTTCGTTGTTCGCATTCTGGCGCGACCGGAACGCGGACTGGCTGCCCGAGCTGGATCGTCTGATCCGGAAAATGGACGACTTTTTGACCGCCAACCGTAACCGGTCGGATGAATCACGCAGCGCGGAGAGTTTGCGTGATTCGGCAGGCACACGGTCCGAAGACGAACTGGACTTCGGCGCCATGGCGGATATCCTCAGTACGAGCAAACTGGGCGAGCCGCTGCCGGAAGAGCGGCGCAGCAGGGTGGAAAACATCCGCAACACGCTCACCGAAGTTCGCCCCCTGTACACCGATCCGGCGGGTTTCGGGGACGACAAACCGCCGTTTCACCTCGAGACAATCGCCAATAACTGCGCCGCCGCCGCCACGCAATATCGCGAGCGCATGGCCGTGATGACCCAGTTTTTCAAAGCAGTAAGAATCGCGGAACTGGAAGCCGACAACAAGTACCGGCCTGAATTGCACGATGCTTTCTTCGAAGCGTTCGACTCGTCACTCCTCACCCGGGAGGAGCTGTCGCACTGTCCGCCGGTGTTGCTCCATCTGGACAGCAAGTTTTTTACGAAAAAGAACAAAACCGAACTGTTGGACCTGCTGGATTCCGACATCCCCGTCAAAGTGCTCGCTGAACTGGACGACCTGAGCGCCAGAAACGTCGAGGGCGAACCCACCGCCGACCTGGGGTGGCCGGCCCGCATTGCCAGTATTGCAATGTCGATTGGCCATATGTACGTCGTGCAGACCACCATTGCCCGACCTTCCTACATACAGGAAGGCATGCTGGACGGACTGCGTTATGACGGTCCGGCGCTGTTCAGCGTTTACACCGGAAATCCAGAGCACCAGGAACTGCTGCCGCCGTATCTGGTCGCAGCGGCAGCCGAAGAGT
>CAYUDF010000633.1:0-2676 GCA_964443465.1 uncultured bacterium | reverse complement strand
ATATCGCCGTAGTGGCCCTGCTGGACCACGTCCGGTTTCACCATCAACAACGTTTTCATCTAATTCGGATCCTCTCTATGTCGTTACGATCAACCCTTCAATCCCGGAGCCGCTTTTGCCAGCAGGTCGGTGATCTCCGAAGGGATTTTTGCGACCGGCACACCCACGGCTTCAAACGCGGCGACCTTTTCGGCGGCTGTACCCGATCCGCCGGATACGATTGCTCCCGCGTGTCCCATGCGTTTACCCGGAGGGGCCGTCTGTCCGGCGATAAAAGAGACCACCGGTTTGGTCACATAGGCCTTGATGTACTTGGCTGCTTCTTCCTCGTCCGAGCCGCCAATTTCGCCAATCAGAACGATCGCCCTGGTGTCGTCGTCCTCCTGGAACATCTCAAGTGCATCGATGAAATTTGTGCCGATTACCGGGTCTCCGCCGATACCGAGGCAGGTGGTCTGTCCCATATCGGCGCAGGTCAGCTGGTAAACAACTTCGTACGTCAGCGTTCCGCTGCGTGATACCAGACCAACCGGCCCGGGTTTGACGATACTACCCGGCAGGATCCCCACCTTGACGTTTTCGCCCGGCGAAATAACACCGGGACAGTTGGGGCCGATCAGCCGGGCGCCGTGCCTGCGCACGTATGGCATGACACGCGTCATGTCACGCACGGGTACACCTTCAGTAATACAAACGATCAGATCGATTCCCGCGTTGGCGGCTTCCAGGATTCCGTCCGGCGCAAATGGCGCGGGCACGTAGATCACGGCTGTATTTGCGCGCGTTTCGCGGACCGCTTCCGAAACCGAGTTGAATACGGGAACTTTGTCCATGAACATCTGGCCGCCCTTACCGGGGGTGACGCCCGCGACAACGTTGGTGCCGTATTCGATCATCTGGCCGGCGTGAAAAGAACCATCGCGACCGGTGATCCCCTGCACGACGAGCCGGGTATTTTTGTCGATTAGTATGCTCATCATTTCTCTCCTTGATATATCACCTGATGGGGGTTGTGCTGCAGTCCTTTTAATCCCCGATACTGTTGTCCACACGAAACCAGGACTGTCAGCACAAACCGCCATGCGTCAAGCTGCAGGCAGCGGCGCAGCCGTCGTCCTGTCAGTTTGACGCCAGTTCAATCGCTTTTTTGACAGCGTCGTCCATCGTATCCGCCGTGTGGAGCGTCGTCAGTTTACTCAATATTTCACGCGCTTCGGCTTCATTGGTCCCTGTAAGTCTGACAACAACAGGAACTTTCAGGTCTATCTGCTCGAAGGCGTTCGCAAGTCCGCGGGCCACGTCGTCGCAACGCGTGATCCCACCGAAGATGTTGAACAAAATGGATTTTACGCTTTTGTCTTCGAGAATGATGTTCATCGCGCTGACGACTTTTTCCGGGTTGGAACTGCCGCCTATATCAAGAAAGTTCGCTGGATCGCCGCCGTAAGTCTTGACCATATCCATGGTGGCCATGGCAAGCCCGGCGCCGTTAACGATACAACCGACGTTACCGCTGAGCCGTACAAAGGATAACCCCGCTTCGCGGGCCTCGACTTCACCCTTGTCTTCCGCCGACAAATCACGCATCTCGGCGAGATTTTTCTGCCGGTAAAGCGCGCTGTCGTCGATGTTGATCTTGGCGTCGATCGCCATAACCTTGCCGTCCGTTGTAACGATCAAAGGATTGATCTCCGCGAGACTGGCGTCGGTGTCGTTGTACACCTTGTAAAGTTTTTGAATGATCGATCCGATCTGGCGGGCGATTTTGATGTCGGGGTTCAGTTTCTGTGCGATCGTCCGCGCCTGAAAGTCCAGCAGGCCATCCAGCGGATCAACCGAAACGCGGTGGATCGCTTCCGGTTTTTCCTTGGCGATAATTTCGATCTCCACGCCTCCTTCCGCCGACGACATGATCAGCGGTTTCTGCGTGGCCCGATCGAGAGTGATGCCGACGTAAATTTCCGTGGCGATATCAACCGCTTCGGCGATGAGCACTTTTTCGACCGTCTCACCCTTGATGTCCATTCCGAGGATCTCTTCGGCCTTTGCTTTGGCTTCAGCCGGGTCCTTGGCCAGTTTTACGCCGCCGGCTTTACCCCGGCCACCAACCAGAACCTGAGCCTTTACAACTACCGGTTTTCCGATTTCTTCGGCCACTTTGCGGGCGTCGTCGGGCGTGGTTACAACACGACCCGCCGGTACAGGCATTCCGGCGTCTTCGAAAAACTGTTTCGCCTGATACTCGTGGATCTTCATTTTCTCACCTTCGTTGTGTGAAAAATTTCCCCTCCGGGCCAACCCGGGCCCGGAGGGATTTTAAACGTAAATTCGCCCTCTACTTCAGATACTGGCCGAGGACGTCGGTCAGATTCGGCGAGCCTTTTTCTTCGAGCCGGTAACTGACGCGAATGTAGGGCTTGTCGATTTTGATCAAACGCGTGAGATCGATCGGCGTTCCAACGAGAACAACGTCACATTCCACGGCGTTTACAGTTTTTTCCAGGTCGGCGACCTGGTCGTCTCCGTAACCCATCGCCGGCAGCAGTTCGCCGATACCGGGATAGATTTCAAACGTATCCTTGATCCGGCCAACCGCCCACGGCCGGGGGTCTACGATGGTACCTGCGCCGTTATTCCGGGCGGCGACAACGGCCGCTCCGTATTTCATCTCGCCAT
>CAYUDF010000632.1:0-2676 GCA_964443465.1 uncultured bacterium | reverse complement strand
CCGGCGCTTCTCGCATCGTCAAAAAAGGCCGCCGAAGTGCTGGGCTGGCGAAAAACCCACTCCTCTCTCGAGGAAATCATCCGGTCGTCCCACGGCTGGCGACAGGCCCACCCCGACGGTTACGACAACTGATATATCCGCTTCTTTCTCTGTTCCCCTGATGGCACGAACATTGCGTCTTTCCCGGTGCCCGGTGTACGTAAAACAATGATTTTGAACGATTTGCCAGCGAAGGACCCCGACGGGATTTAACTACATGCAGCACAAGTCAGAAAGAACGGTTTCAGAACTCTCTTCGTTGATGCGGATGCTCCAGGTCCTGCCCGAAACCGACAGTATCGGGAAGATTTATCTGTTGCTTCTGGCATTCTGTACAACCTGGCGCACGTTCGGATTTCAGAGGGCCTACCTTCTGCTGGTGGACCCGCAGCAGAACGTGGTCAAGGGCCATATCGCCGCCGAGAGGATCCCGCTCGAAGACGACATCGACGGACACGAACCGCAGGGGAACGCTTCGTTTGAGACAATGGCCAAAAAGGTTTATGAGAATTACGAGCAGATTGAATCCAGCGATCTGACGCTGAGGACGCGGACGTTCAGTGTGCCCCTCGACTGGTACCGAAGCGCGGTGGTCAAAGCCGTCGGCAGCGAGTTTCCCGTTCTGGCCGAAGGGCGCGCGAGCGAATTTACGACGGATCCGTTCCTCGATTTTTTTGGAACCCGCAGTTATGTGGCGATACCGATCAAGATCCGCGGTCGTGTGACGGCGATCCTTGCCGCGGACAACGGTGCGTCCGGCGAAAAAATCGCCGTGGAAGATATCTCGCTCGTTTTCAGCCTGGCGCAGCATGCCGCCAAAGCCGTGGAGAGATTACTGGAGTCGGCGGACTTCAAACGAAAAACACGTGTGCTGCGCAAGCTTCAGGAAATCCTGAGGGTGTCGGCGGAATCCAGTAAAAGTAACGAAAGCCTTAACCTGGCGCTCTCGATGGCGTGCAGGGCGTGCGGCGGCAGCGGCATCTTTCTGAAGGATTACGTTCACCAGAAGACTCTCCATATCAAGGCCGTGGATGAATATACGGTCGAAGCGGGAGATTCAGACCTGTCCATCAGCGACTGTTTCGAAACGATTCTGGACCGGTCCGCCGGTCTCATGAAACCTGTTCGCGGTGATTCATCGCACGCCCTTCTCAATGAGGTGGCGTCCGAATCAATCCGGTATTTTTTCGCCTGTCCGCTTGTTATCGCGGGTGAGGGACACGGCGCACTGGGTGTGTACGTGGAGAAAAGCGGAATCAACCGGAAACACGACCGTTTCCTGATCAAGGACAAGGTGTTTATCGAATTGTGCGCGGGAATGATCGCCGACCGGTTGCACTCGGCACAAACGGCGGATCGCCTCAGGCGTTGTGAGAATCTGCTCGAAGAGCTGCGCGCCAATCTCACGCGCGAACAGGATACGGCGCGTGTGGGGGCTCGCGCTGTCGATCACTACAACGCGCTTGCTGGCGAAGTCCAGTCCCTGCGTGAACTGGTCCACTCGCGCGGAACCTACCAGAAAAGAATCCAGCAGGCCAAAGAGATCCTGAACGAACTGGATTCCGAACAGGCAGACCGGCAGAGGGAACTGGCGACGATGAAGTTTTCTCTCAAGATTACCGACCTGTTTGAGGTGGTCAAAAAAGTTGTCGACGACTGGAAACAGAGTACATCGGCCAACGGCGTTGAGATTACCGCCAGGATACCCAAGCGGGGTCCGTCGCTGTTGATGAACGAGAACAAGGTCAAGCTGGCGCTGGGAAATATCCTCCGCACGCTGACGTCCTGCGTGAGAGACGGAGACAAGGTCATGGTGGAGTGTTCCACCAATGCAACCCGGGCGATGGTCGCGATCGCCGACACCGGAGCGGGATTGCCGGGCAACCTGCTATCCCGGTTGTTCATGCCGTTCAGCGATCTCGATCAGAACGACGAATTCAAAAGCGCGATGTCGCTGGCCGGTGACATCCTCCACCACCACGCCGGTGAGATCATGATCAAGTCTTCGACCAGCTGGAAAACGATACTAGTTGTCAGTTTTCCGCTGGTAGCCAACAAGGATCGCCGCAGAACCCGGTCCGAGCGGCGTAACCGCAGTGACAGACGGTCGGTTCCGAAGGGCAAAGAGAAGCAGAACCAGCCCAAATAGACCCGATCCACTTTATTTTACACTGGGAAAAAATTTACCAGTCGAAGTGCGTATGCCCCCCTCACCCTCCAGATCATACCCCCGTCCCGGCATTAGCTGTGCCTCTTAAGATATTGTTATAATATAAGTTACGTAATGCTTGGCGAATGAAAGCGGTGCCCGGCCCGCCCGGTTGTCTGGCACAAGGATTGCGCTTAGAGGGCTGAATGGACCAATCGTGCCGGATACTGATCAGGACCGAAGGGCCCTGGATTGATGTATGAAAACCTCTAATCTATATCCCCTGGTCTTTGACGCCATAAAGGATCCGCTCGTGCTGATCGATCCGAACGGCGTCATCATGCTGACCAACGCGTCCGCCCTGAGCTTTTTCAGTTTCGGGGAATCGCACACGGTCACGTCGATGTCGTGTGCCGTGCCCGACTGTTTATTCGACGCGTCAGAGGTGAGCGCCTTGATGAAGCAGCACGATTCGATTCGGGACTACG
>CAYUDF010000631.1:0-2678 GCA_964443465.1 uncultured bacterium | reverse complement strand
GTGATGTACGCGCAGCTCACGACGGGTAAACACGTCAGGATCACGACCCGAATCGGGCCGAAACAGGACGCCCGTATCTACGACCTCCAGATCGACACCAAGAAAAACACCCCAATCGTGCTGGATGAGGGGGTCGCCGAGTGGTCCCGGGATCACGGCACCCGAATCGAGATGGAAATAGAGGCCGCCTACAAAAAGGGCAAACGGTCGGTGGACGCATACATTCACCAGGTGGCCCTGGCGAATCCCCACGCCGAGATCACGTACCAGCCGCCTAAAGGCGACAAGGTCGTTTACAAACGACTCACCAACGAGTTACCCGACGACGCGATTTCGATCAAACCCCACCCGTACGGCGTGGAACTGGGCGTACTGATAGACATGCTGCAGTCGACACGTTCCCGGAACCTGAAGGGGTTTTTGTCCGCCGAGTTTTCGCGGATGGGTCCGCGCACAGCCCAGGAGATCCTGGATAACGCGGGTCTCAAACCGAGAACATCTCCCAAAAAAATAGATCGCGATCAAGCCGAAGCCCTGATAAACGCGTTCAAGAAGGTCAAGCTGATGAAACCGCCCACCAACTGCCTGTCGGTGGTCGGAGAAGATCTGCTGATCAAAAGCCTCGAAAGGGAAGTGGACGCGAGTTTTTATACAGCCGTTACACGGCCGCCCGCTGTTTACAGGGGAAACCCGTTCCAGATCGAAGCGGCGATTGCCTACGGCGGTCCGGCGCTGCCGGGCGATGACATCGTTCAATTATACAGGCTCGCCAACCGGGCGCCGCTGACCTATCAACAATCGGCCTGCGCGATCACCCAGTCGGTGGTTGGCACCGCCTGGAAGAGCTATAAGGTGAATCAGTCGAGGGGCGCGCTGCCCATCGGGCCGATGATCATCCTGGTTCAGATCGCCAGCGTGTGGGTGCCGTTCACGTCCGAGAGCAAGGAAGCCGTTGCCCACTACCCGGAGATCATCAAGGAAATCAAGCTGGCACTGCAGGAATGCGGCCGCCGCCTGGCGCGGTACATACGCAGGGGAGCCCGGGAGCGTGAGGAAGAAAAGAAACAATCCTACATCCAGCAGTACATTCCCCACATCGGGATCGCTCTGCAGGAAATCCTCGGGTTTTCCGAACGCGAAGAACAAAAAGTGGTTGTCAAACTCAAAGACACCCTTGAACGCAGTCGCAAGTTGTAACACAAAAAGGAGCGCAGGTTGTCCGCGAGCACAAAGGTTACCCGGAAAATCAAGAACGAGGCGAACAGAATCAAGACCTCGATACTTGGCGGCAAAAAGCCCTCGATGAAGTTTCCCCTGCGGTCGCTGTCCAACGTCCGCTACAACGCCAAGGCGGGTTTCCTGGAGATAAAACGAGCCAAAAAAGAGCGGACGCTCACGGTAAATACCGTCAAAACCTTTGCCCAGACGTTACGTTTGATGGCCTTCTCGAAGGAACTGCTCGACACGGACGACATCGCCACCAAGAGGGAAGCGTATTACGTATCCAAAAACTGGGAAGCCGCCCGTTTCAACGAACAAACCGAATCAGACGCCGTGATGGACGACGTGGAGGCATTTTTCGGCATGAACCGGGAGCAGCTGGGATTCATTCCGGAAGAAAAAGGCGGCGATGTCGCCGGCCGGCTGATCGTGGTGGATACCGACAGAGATACAGGGCGGACACTAAAGATCGATTGCACCAAGTTCGGCAGTGGCGCCTATTCCATCCCGATCAGTGTCGAAGAGTTGAAGTTCGAAACCAAGGCGAAATTTGTCCTCGTTATCGAAACAGCCGGTATGTTTCAACGCCTGGTCAAACACAACTATTGGAAAAAGGCCAACTGCATCCTGGTGTCGATGGGCGGTGTGCCCACCCGCGCGTGCCGCCGATTTATCAGACGGTTATCGGATGACAAAAATCTGCCCGTGTACGTATTTGTCGACGGCGACCCCTACGGGATCAGTAACATCTACCGCACTTTCAAGGTAGGAAGCGGCAACGCAGCTCACCTCAATGAGTACTTCTGTGTGCCCAAGGCGCGTTTCCTGGGAATCACCCCCCAGGATATCCTGGATTACAAGCTGCCCACCCATCCGCTCAAGGAAGTTGATGTCAAGCGAGCCAAGGACGCGCTGAAAAACGATCCGTTTATACTGCACCACAAGGCGTGGCAGAACGCGCTAACGCAGCTGGTCAAGATGGGTGTGCGCGCCGAGCAGCAGGCGCTCGCCAAACATGGCCTGAACTATGTAATCGATGTGTACCTGCCGGAGAAACTGGCCCACCCGGACAAATTCCTTCCCTGAGGAAATCGTCCGTTTCGGTGAATCATTCGTTTTTGTAGCGGTCCTCCAACTCGACCTCCCGCCCCGATTGAGAAGTCCGGATTTATACCCCACGGGTGTTTCTGGCGAACAGTTGACATGGATACATCTTCGTAGTCATTTTTTTACCAGGTTGATATACTTGCGCGGACGAGCCTGTCAAACAAAAGGGGAACTTGTGAGGATAAAAGAATCGGACGACCAAAAGGGACGGTTACATCGATCCATCCCATGGGTGTTCCTTGTACTTCTTGTAGCGACCGGAATGACGGTGTCCACTTTGTTCGTAGAGATGTACCTGAGATCACGGACTTTTAACGGATATTGTGTCTGGCCGCCCCGGTTCAGCTATA
>CAYUDF010000630.1:0-2684 GCA_964443465.1 uncultured bacterium | reverse complement strand
GGAGTCACCTGTGGAGCCGGCGCTTTGGCGACGCGAGCTATGACTACGACCAGGGTATCTGTACGGGCGGGCCGGGTGAGATATGGCTGACCGGGAACTTTGCACAAACAATAGACTTCGGCGGCGGGACACTCACCGCCGTCGGGTCGTACGACGGCTTCGTCGCCAGGTTCGGTGTGCCGCAACCTGCCGCCGGCGTCATAGCGGTGAGCGACGTCCCCGATGACCAGGGAGGGTGGGTAACGATCGATTTCGTCCGTTCCGTCCATGATGACCTGGCGGCGCCCCTGCCGATCGTTTCTTACGGGGTTTATCGAATGGAACAATTACCACATGCCCCATCGCTGGTCGGAACCGTGACGGCGACGCAACAGGATACTTACAGCATCAACGTGCGAACCAGAGCGAACAATACGTCGACTCTCTATTGGGTAAGTGCGAGCACTTCCGTCCCTTCATACTTTAACTCACTGAAGAAGTGGGGTTACTCGGTCGACAACCTCGCACCCGCAGCGCCACAGAATTTTGTGCGGACCCCTCCGTACATGTTGACGTGGGATCCGGCGCCCGAGCCGGACTTCGACTACTTCACGGTCTATGGATCGTCGTTGGATTATTTTAACGGCACCGCAGTGATGATCACGGTCACCACCAATACCAGTTACGACGCGCAGGGCAATGGGTACAAGTACTATCACCTGACGGTGACAGACCTCGAGGGTAACGAGGGCGACGCCGCGTCGACGGACATCGTCACGGCGGTATCAGGCGAGACCGTACCCGACAAATGGGCGCTTCATGGCAACGTCCCCAACCCGTTCAATCCGGCGACGACAATACAATACAGCGTTCCGGCCGGCGGTGGTGAAGTGTTCCTTCGCATCTACGATGTGCGCGGCCGGTTGATCAGAAATCTCGTGGCGGGACAGAGTGTGCCGGGTGAAAACACCGTGACCTGGAACGGCCGCGACGAACGCGGTCAGGCCGTTGCGTCGGGCGTGTACTTCTATCGACTGACAGCCGATGGTGTCGCAGAAACCCGGAAAATGGTGCTCACGAAATAGGGACACCATAATGGCATAAAATGTGTCCCATACCCTGAGGGCGAAACCCGAAGGTGTATAAGCGGTGGGCAGGAGACAAAGATCTTTGAAAAAAGTATCGCCGAGGTAGTTAAGACTGGAAAATTACCGCGCGCGCGCTTACCTTGAAGCGATACTTTTTCGAAGAGGTTCTCCTATTAAGAGATTCCTGAAAATCTCGGGTATTGTTGCGGCCTGCATAGTCGGCCTTTTTATCGCCGCGAGCGCTGTCTATCTCTACCTCTACTATCCCAGAAAAGCGGAACCATTCGAGATCAACTCACCTGATCTTCCCGACAGAATATTAATCGCCACGCAGGGCAGCGATTTCAAAAAAGAGCTTGTTTCCGCTGTCTGCGAAAAACTCGGCGGGCCGGAGGTCTATATCAAGGGAATGGACGTCAGCGGGCTGAAAAACGTGGATACGGAAGACTGGCGGGAAGTCATCATTATCAACTCGGTTATGATGGACAAAATGAATTCTGACGTACGGGATTTTATATCCCGGCCCGGGGAATTGAACAATGTCCTTGTGATGGCCACTTCCGGCGGCGGAGACTTCAGACCGGCGGGCCTGGCTGTTGATGCGATCACAACCGCGTCCAGGAAGAGCAATCTCGACCTGCTGTCCGGTTTGATCGTGGATTGGGCGGAGAGTGAAAAGGCGCAGCCGTGGGAACCGGCCGACTACGTATCAGCGATGGCGTTTGTCCCCGGTCTGAACGTCCGGGATGCGTGCGACGCTATCCGTCAGGATTCGCAGCGGTACAACGCACTGCACCCGGAACTGGAAACCAGTCTCAACGGAATCGGGTATTACTTCGCGCATATGGGGGAACTGGAGTCGGCCCTGCAGGTCCTTCGCCTCAATGTTGATCTGTTTCCCGAGTCGTGGAATGTGTACGACAGTTATGCCGAGACGCTGCTGAAAAACGGCGATCGACAATCTGCCATATCCAACTACCAGAAATCACTGGCCCTTAACCCGGAAAGCCAGAGCGCGAAAAACGCCCTGGCTGATCTGGGTATCGAGAACTGATAACTGTCTAAAACTGGAACCCCGGCTTCCGGACCGCCTTGATCGCGACAAAACCTCCTTCTCCGTGCCCGGGCGTGAAGGGCTGGACCTCCCGTATCGAATCCAGATTCCCGAAAACGGTCTGGACAACTTCTATATCTTCGAACCCGGTATCAGAAAGCGACGCAATCACCTGATCGGTCGAATAGAACGTAGCGATATGGTAAAACCTGCTCGATTTTTTTATTTTTTGATATTCGGCACCCAGCGGGCTGTTTTCGTCCACCAGACCAACAACAAATCGGCCGCGGGGTTTCAGGATTCTGTTGATGTCACGAAATGATTTTTTCACATTATCAACAAAACAAACGGTCGTAACCATCAGCGCAAAATCGTACGACTGATCGGCAAGGGGCAGGTATTCGGCGATTCCGTCGTACACCAGGAGACCGTTTCGGGTCGCAATTTCCCGCATCGCAGCCGATGGTTCCACGCCATCCTGGATTCCAAGGGGCAGGGCAAAGCGGCCGGTCCCGATTCCGATTTCAACCCCCTTGCGGGCACGCGGTATGAAATGCCGGATG
>CAYUDF010000629.1:0-2686 GCA_964443465.1 uncultured bacterium | reverse complement strand
AACCCTTCGACGTTCTGATTTTTCGCTTAACTGTTGTCATACTGACTCCGCTGCTCTTTGCCGTCTCTTCCTCGCGGTCTATTCCGGTCGCTTCCACTCGCTTGCAACCAGGCGTGCCAGGTCCTGATAGTACATTTCCTTGGCATTGCTGCCGGTAGATCCGCGGTGCACGATATCATACTTGTGTTCGATTAAAACGGCACACATGGCGTGAATTGCTTCGTGCCGGTCCAGACCATCTTTGGTAAGTCTTTCCAGCGTTTCCTGAACCGGCTCTTCGTTTTGCGCGAGCTGATTTTCAATCATCACGTGAAAAGCGGCGTGCAGATCCTCCTTGAGGCGTTCCGGCGCGCACGTCTTGTGGTATTCACGCACGATACTTATCTGGGCTTCTTCGCCCATGCCCAGCCACGTTTCGGCATCGGGGGCAACCTGAGGGTCATATTTCATGGCTCAACTCTGTTGCGAATGGGGTTAGACAACTCTGACAATCCGTCGGCGCAAATTACACCTGCATAAACGCCGCGGCCTTTGCTCCACAGATCGGGCACGTTTCCGGCGGCTGTCCGAGCTCGATGTGGCCGCAGAACGGACAGAGATAAAACTCTGTCTCCGCCAGATCTTTCCCTGCTTTTACAGCTTCAAGGGCCTTCTTGTAAAGCGTTGCGTGCACTTCCTCGGCGCCAACGGCAAAAGCAAACATCCGCTTGGCTTTGTGACCGTCTTCGAGCGCCTGCACCAGCATCGGCGGATACATCTCCGTGTACTCGTAAGTTTCACCGTCGATGGCACCCTGCAGGTTGTCAGCCGTGCTTCCGATCTCTTCCAACGATCCGAGGTGGCCTTCGGCGTGAATCCTTTCCGCTTCGGCGGTCGTGCGGAACAGCCGGGCGATATTCGAAAAACCGTCTTTTTCCGCCTTTTTGGCGAACGCCCGGTATTTCTGGTTGGCCTGGCTTTCGCCGGCAAACGCTTCCTTCAAATTGTCATTTGTATTCGGCATGCGAATACTCCTTTCATACTATCTGATCATATTTTGTAACCGGTCAACCGTTTATTGACTTCTGGTATGCTTTCCACCCGGGGCATATGCGTGTGTGAAGTTTCCACAATATCGACAGGAATGCTTTGGGGTTTGCCTCGGCCTTTTTCCGCCATTTACAATCCTCACAATTATGCTTTTTATCTGTACCCACAGCTCCTCCTTCGGTTGTCCAGTATATCAGATAGAACTGTCCGCTGACTACTATTGACCGGTCAGAACGACGCGTTATTTGTCATAGTTGAAACACAGGCGTCCCCAGCACCATCCACAATGTTACCCTGTGGATCACAAATCCGAATACTACCGCGGATACAAATACCCGCCGCGACATCACCCGTCGCTGCCGATATAAAACTACTATACCTATCGGCACATAGAGAAATAGTCCCGTCAGTACCCCGGGAATATAGGATTGTGCCGCGATACACACGGCCAGGTGCCATATCCCGTTGGTAACAAAGATGACCGCTCCGCTTACCAATGGCCATTGCCAGGACTTCCACCTGCGGGAGGCCCATGCAGCCAGGCACAAAACAGAAACACCGATCAGGTTGACGCCAAGAAAAGCCCCCAAAGACAGATCGGCACCTCCCCCATCAGCCATCCATTTCATGAGACCGTGCCCGCCGAAGGCTTCCTCTATCACGTGAAATACATACGCTGCCGGCAGCAGCCAGGCCCACCTTCCCGCCAGATCGTTCCATTTTGATTCGCTTGCCGGACTCATTTAATGACCACCATGGCGAAGGTCCGCGATACTTCCCCGTGCTGATCCGTAACCTCCAGTGAAAGAATTCCGTATCCGGCTTCCTCTGGCGTAAAACAAAACTCGCTTCCAGTGCCCTCCAGATTTGCGAAGTCAAAATCGAGTTTCCACCGAAACGACTCATCGCTCAGATGCTCTCCCAGGCACTCATCGAAATCACGTGATCCGGCGCCGTTGAAACAAAGTTTTTCTCCAACAACACCTTCGTATTGATCGCGGAGAACGGCTTGCGGTAAATTGTTCATTTGTTTTTCATCGCCCACGGTTACCTGGAGTACTTTTTCCAGTCCGCCGTGTTTAATAGAAACGGCAGCGGCACCCGGAGAACGACCGACGACGATTCCATCGTCTAAAACACACACGATATCGGCGCCTTCGACGATCCCGTATGAAGTGTGGTAATCTGTAATCTCCCGTTTAATCCCGTCAGAATACTCGCCATAGACATACAAGCTATGGACGTCACCGGGTCCCCACAGTCGCGGGTTACCATCAGAGACTGTAATTGCCAGCAGATCAGCGTCCCCTACCACCACTTCAACAGTAACCGTCCTGGAATTTACCATACCCCCAGAAACAGTTTTTCCCATCGCACTCAGTTCCATGGCACCCAGCCTGTCGCGGGCAATCGGTATCTGGCCCCGAAATGGAGGATCAAGGATGATCATTCCACCGGAAAACGTGACCATGATTGAGTTGAGCTCTACACTCTCATCGACCATGATAACGACCGGAAGAGAGTCCCCGGCCGCTACTTTCTGCCCGTTTACCGGCGCCTCGACACGGAGTAACTGGCCAACAAACGGGGGTACATCAATCCCGGATGCTTTCTGTTGTTTCGCCGTATCGACCGGGGTTCCGATGATCGTGACCAC
>CAYUDF010000628.1:0-2688 GCA_964443465.1 uncultured bacterium | reverse complement strand
AGTCGTGCCACATCTGGGGCGACAGCCGTGCGACCGTTCTGCTGGACGTCGAAGGTTTCGCCGTCAACGGCGCGGGCGCCTATATCACGGCGGACGACGTTGTTTTCTCCGGATTCACGATGGAGGGCAACAACGCCGTTTCCACCCCAAGGTACGGCGTAAAATTTGGCGATCAGGACGGCTGTTACCTGGACGACGCCGAAATCCGGAACTTGTACCGGGCCGGTGTGGATATCCTGGGCGCGACCAACCTGGAGATCACCAACGTCAACTCCCACGACAACGGCGGAAATGGTATTCAGATGGTGGATGCCGTAGGCGTACTGCTGGACGGGATCACCACCAGCAATAACGCGTGGGGTGGTGTTGGCGTGTTTACGTGGGGGCGTTACACTCCGATCGGAACGTCGGGTATCGTGTTCAGCGGTACCAACAGTTTCGGAGAGACGGCGGCCGATGTGGGCAGCATCTACCTCGAAGAAGGTAACTACACCACTTCGACCAGTCCGTGGCCGATTACGTACAGCACCAACATCGGCGACGGCGCCGACGTCACTGTGCAACTCGCCGACGTGACCCACACGCTGACGGGTAATTCGGACAACGACAACAACTATACCCGCTTTTACGCCTCGCTGGCCGACGCGCAGACGGCGGCGGCGGGTACGGTAAGCCACATCCTGGACGGTCGCTACATCGTCGAACTGGCCGGTACCAACGTGTACGTGCCCGCCAATCTCGGCGGCGTAGGCCCCGCGGTGGCCGCGGCCAATTCGGGCGACGAAGTCCACGTGGACGCGGGGACTTTTTCGACGTCCGAACAGGTTGTTGTCGACAAGAACCTCACCATGACCGGTGCCGGTTCGGGCCTCACAACAATTAACACGACGTTTGACACCGGCTCAAGCGGGGACGCGCGCGCGTGGTTCCTGGTTGATACCGGATTTGACTTTGACCTCAGCGGTGTCACGCTGGACGGTACAGGCCAGCTGATCTACCAGGCCATCCGAAACAAGGGCCAGGGGTCATGCGACGACGTGGTGTTTACAGAGATCAAGTACAACGAGAGCGGGCCGACATACTCCGGCGTGGCGATCGCCGCATTCGGTACCGGCCCGGTGGACGTCACCGGTTGTACGTTTTCGGAGATCGGCCGTATCGGCGTGCTGTACTACGGCTCAGTCGTTAACGTGTCCGATTTCAGCGATAATACCTACACAGGCAAAGGTGTGGGCGACTGGCTGGACTACGCGCTGGACATCAGCGCGGGCGCAATTGTCACGGTGACGGACAACTACATCTCGGGCAACCGCGGTGTGGCGAGTTCCGACGGCTCGGCGTCGGCCGCCATTCTGGTGTCGACCTATTTTGCGGCGGGCACCGAAGCGACCATCACCGACAATACGCTTACCGACAACACGACGGGTATCCACGTCGGTTACGACGCCAGCGACGCCAGTACCGTCGAAGCGCACAACAACCTCATCTATGGCAATGACACCGGCGTGATCAGCACAAATCCGCTGGTTAATGCGCTGGATAACTGGTGGGGCGACGCGACGGGACCGTTCCATGCGACGCTCAATCCCGGTGGACTGGGTAACGCGGTCAGTGACAGCGTGCTGTTTGACCCGTGGATGCTTGGCCCGAGCGTGGTCAGCTTGTCCCCGGTGTACGACATCACCAACTGCGGTACGACGCTTACCTACGCGGTACGTCTCGACCACGGCGGCATCCCGCCCGAAGTGCGCGGTTTCGACGTGACACTCACCGTACCGACGACTTACGTCACCGTGGCCACTCCGAACTTCAGTGGTGACTTCGCCGAAGGTTCGGTGCTGGACGCGGTTGGTGGTACCTATTTCGCCGCCGCGGATAACGGCGGGGGCGTTTATACGATCAGCGGCGCGATCCTCGGTGGCAGCATCGGATCGACTATTTCCGGTGATCTTTTTTATGTCACCTTCACACCCACCGGCACCGAGGGCATCGGCGCGATCGGGCTCTCCAGCCTGCTGCTGAGAGATCCCAACAACGTGCCGCTCACCAGCGGTGTCGTTGGCGGCGATGTACAGGTCGACTGTACGGTGCCAACGATGGAATGGCCGCTGCTCGAAGCGGAGATGGTGTGTTATAACACTGCGCCCACGTTTGCCAATTTTGGTTTTGACGACGACGTCGCTCTGGACGCCGCCGAATACAAGATCGACACCGGCGCGTGGACAACAATCTTCAGTGGTCTCAACCTGCCCGAGTGGAACGACGACGGTTGGTCGTTGCCGGGCTGGGGCGGACTGGGCGAAGGTACGCACACTGTGTATTTCCGAGTGTCCGATATGGCGGGCAACGGAAACGGCGAAGGTACTCCGGCCACTTACAGCTGGGCCTTCATTAAAGATACGGTTGCGCCGGCGTTCCCGACCGACTTTGTGGCGGCGCCGGGCAACCAGAAGGTTCACCTCAGCTGGACCAACCCGACCGGCGACGCTTCGTTTGTTGGTGTGGAAGTCCGGCGTGTGGGCTGGCGGGATTATCCGCAGTACACCGGTGGCGGACCTTCCTATCCGGCCAACCCGACCGTGGGTGCCCCGGTTGTGCAGACGGCGGGCAACTCGTACGACGACGACCCGCTCCTGCCCCCGGCTACGCCGAGGGATATCTACTACTACACCGCGTTTGCCTACGACT
>CAYUDF010000627.1:0-2698 GCA_964443465.1 uncultured bacterium | reverse complement strand
TCATAATGCGCCATGGCGCATAACGACTGGACGTGGAGTTTGCGGTCGCCGGATGGCCGGTCGAAACGCCGCGTCATAAAGTGTGCGCGGCCGCCTTCTTCCAGAAGCCTGCACTCCGACATATGAATCCCGCACGCAAGCGCCATCCTGTAGTAGGCATACTCGATGCGGCCGTATCCCGCCGGGTCCCCAAGCGCGTGATCTTTCACGCCGTCGAACTTCAGCAGCCAGTGGTCAAATCCCGCTGGCGCATCGACCTGGCCCGTGCGCACCTCGCCGTTGGTATCGTTAACGGCAATCACCGCCTTGGGGCGCCCACCTCCCGCCGACGTGCCCACGCGGATAATGTCCAGCAGTGCGTCTGTCGTCTCACCGTTAAAACGGGTGTGGAGTTTTGTCCTCTCGTCGATCACAGACTGCGCCAGTTCGACCAGTTCACCAACTGCCACGGGGACCGACCGGTCCAGCTGATCCTGGATCACGGGCGAAAACTCCAGCGCGCCCACGGCGCGCCTGCCGGTATAACACAATCGCTCCACGGTGCTGAAATCTTTTGGCGCGCGCCCCTGTCGTGCCAGCCAGACATTGATAATCTGGTCACCGAAACGATCGGGCAACGCGTCGGCTAGAAGCCCCGGTAACCCGCGGAATGTAGCCACCGGTAAAGTACTGAACTCAAATCGTCTGTTTCCCCGGCGCGCCTCTTCGAGTCGCATGCGGATCGGCGCGAGGTCGAGACCCGCCTCAAGAAAGACCGGATCAAATTCAAACGTCGCAAATCCGCGATCGCGATCCCACGCCACGGCGCCAACCTGTTTGTCCCATATCCGGACGTACGCGGTTTCAACGCGGCCTACCATTCGGATTCCTCTTTGTCTTTTTCCGTCGTGCTCCGCGATGCGCGTTGACGTTCTTTACCCTTCAGCTTCGCCAGCGCCAGCGGACTGAGTCCGGGGTCGGGCACAAAAGCATCCAGCTCTTCGAGACCACCCAGGGCACGCAGAACCTGGATTAACGTCAGAACCCCTGCCGGCGCTCCCCGCTCGATGTCGCTGACGGTGGGCCGGCTGATACCGGCGGTGTCGGCAAGGGCCTGCTGGGTCAGGTTCCTGTCAAGCCGACGACGCCGGAGCCGACGGCCGATCTCCCGCAGGATGGCTCTGTCACTCATACTGTAATAATCCATAATGATGGCTTTCGGCTACATTGTGCATAAAATACTTATTATTGTCGTCTCTAGTATTCATTATATACACAAAAACGGACTCTGCAATCGCAGAATCCATATTTAGTCAGCTATAGACGTCATTATGATGGTTTAGTGCATATAATGTCGTCTATAGCCGACATTATATGCACTAAATACTATTATTTCAATAGAAAAAGCACGGCCACACCAAGGACCGCCAGACATGCACCGACAAATTCCCGGGGACCCACCTTTTCTTTGAACAGAATCACAGATGGCGCGATGATCAACACCGGAACAATCGCCATGATCGTGGCAGCAACGCCGGTTTCAGTGTATCTGATCGCCAGGAGCGAAAAAGAAACCCCCAGGAACGGGCCAAAAAAAGACCCCAGTGACATCGTGGCAACTGCCCGCGAATCTCGCAGTGCTGACACGACCCGGGGCCACAATCCCATCACCGTAACGACCGCTCCAAAACCCAGTGTGCCGGCGATGATTCGGATCTGAGTCGCCCCGAAGGCGTCATAGTCGCCCATTCCATACTTGCTGAGTACCAGACCCACGGCCTGACCTACAGCACCCCCGAGTGCGGCAAGAACACCACGGAGTGGCCGGGAAAACCGCACCTGTTTTTGATCGGGGGTTCGCTCCAGAACAACCAGACTGATACCGCCCACAACAAGCGCCATGCCCAGGAAATTGGCGGGGCTGAGCCTCTCCCCCATCACGATCCAGCCGATCAGAGCGGTGAGCGGAGGGACAAGCGCCATGATCAGCATCGATATCCGCGATCCGATCAGGATGAATGCTTTGAACAGAAAAAAATCTCCCAGTGTGAAGCCGATCACACCGGAAACCGACAGCCAGAACAGCTGGTGGGTGGAAGCGTTGAGGGGAAGTGGTTGCCCCCGAAATATACCAAGAAACAGGGTGAGAAAAACGAAACCGATAACCAACCGAATCAGGTTGAGAGACAACGAACCGATGCGTTTGCCGGCCGATTCGAAAGCCAATGCGGTGATGGTCCAGAAGACCGCGGTCGCAAGCGCCGCCAGTTCGCCGTTGTACGCTCCCATTCGCGGAATTGTAGTACACAAAGGTCTTTCATACCAGTACGGGTCGGACGACCCTCCTGGTATAAAGCAAATTATAATGCACTAAACCCATGTTGTTGACGCGCTGGGCGTACTGTCGCTGACCGCTATTTCGCCAATCTTCCCAGCTGACGATAACGCCGCCGGCCGCATCGCAGATCAACACACCGTTCGCCGAACCTGTCTACAAAATCAGTGACTGTCGTACAGGATGTTGGTCCACGTAAAGTAATAGGGTGAAGGAATGATTTCGGACATTCTGGTAACAAACACCCCTTTACGGCCTCCCCACGCCGAATCAGGACCACCCGGCGACGGCTTGCCGGACTATTCAGTCATTATATCTTGTTGTCACATCGTAACCTAACTGGACAATCCACACAGGTGTCTATATAATGTGACATCCATCAGG
>CAYUDF010000626.1:0-2700 GCA_964443465.1 uncultured bacterium | reverse complement strand
TGGCGAATACGAGATTGATTTCACGAAACCGTGGAAACGGTTGCGGTTCTTCGACGCGATAGAGGGCGCTACCGGTGTTAATCTTCGGGGGAAATCCGAAAAAGAAGTGCACGGCCACGCCAAAGAGCTCGGAGTGGAGCTCGAACCGGGGACACCGTTGTCAAAGGCGCTGGACGAAATTTTCGGCGAAAAAGTGGAACCCGGTCTGATCCAACCGACGTTTATCTACGACTATCCCAAGGAACTGTCCCCGCTGGCCAAGGATCACCGAAGCGAGCCGGGACTGGTGGAGAGATTTGAACCGTTTATGTGCGGGTTCGAAATCGGAAACGCGTTTTCGGAGTTAAACGATCCCGTCGAGCAGCGGAATCGCTTCGAGCAGCAGGCGACCTTTCGTGAAAAAGGCGATGACGAAGCCCAGGTACTGGACGAGGATTACCTGCGCGCGATGGAGTACGGCATGCCACCGGCCGCGGGGCTGGGAATCGGAATCGACCGTCTTACCATGGTTTTTACCGACAGCCAGTCGATCCGTGACGTTATATTTTTTCCCCACATGCGGCCCGAGGAAGGCCGGGGCTGATGAGTTACGCCCTCTTTGTGGCCAAACGATATCTCCAGACCAAAAAAAGATCCGCACTGGTATCGCGTATCACGTCGATTGCCGTCGGTGGGGTATTTGTGGGTGTCATGACGTTGATCATCGTCTTGTCGGTGATCAATGGTTTCGAAACCGAGTTGCGCCAGAGAATTGTCGGATTCAATACGCACGTCCTGGTGTTTGCCAGAACACCGGAGTCGTGGGACAAGGTCGAGGATCTGATCGACCAGGTATCCGTACGCGAGCACGTCATCGGGGTTTCACCGTTTGTCCGGTCTGAAGCGCTTGCCGCGTACGAAGTGGTTCCAGGGCGCAGAACAAAAATCCGCGGTGTTATCGTCAAGGGCGTTGACCTGGCGAGGGAAGCAATGGTGTCGTCCGTCGTCGACAGCATCCGTCCGCAAATCGAGTCTTTTGACGCTTCGGTCTTCGAGGATCCGGATTCTGTGTACGGTGTCGTGATGGGACTGGACCTGGCCATCGAGATGCGCGTTGGACTTGGGGATAAAATCTCCCTGGTGACGGCGCCTGCGACGGTGCGCTCGGGAGACGTGGAACCACGGAGCCAGGCTTGCCGGGTTTTAGGTTTTTTCGACAGCGGTATGTACGAGTTTGACTCGCGGTTCGTATATATGGACTACCGGGACGCCGACCGGTTTTTTGACTTCGAAACCGGACTTCGCGGTGTCGGGGTCAAGCTGGACGATATGTACAACGCGACCCAGTTCGACGAAGACCTCAAGGAAGAACTCAACCTGCAGAAATATGGCACGAACAACTGGATCAACATGAACCAGAATCTTTTCGCCTACATGAAGATTGAAAAGATCCTGATGTTTCTGATGCTTACGCTGGTTATCCTGGTAGCAGCTTTTAACCTGGTGGGAATGCTCACCATGGTGATCATGGAAAAACGCACCGAGATCGGGATTATGCGGTCGATGGGCGCGTCGTCCCGGGGCATCATGTCGATTTTCATGCTGGAAGGGACGGCCATCGGAGTGGCCGGCACACTGGGCGGGCTGATTTCCGGGTATATCGCCTGCCTGATACTGGACCGGATCAAGCTCGACCTGCCGGGGGACGTGTATTTTATCAAAACGCTGCCCGTACTGGTCCAGTGGCCGGACCTGGTGCTGGTTTCCGCCAGTTCAATTTTTATCTGTTTTCTGGCGACGGCTTATCCCAGCTGGGAAGCATCCCGAATGGCGCCGGTGGATGCCATCAGGAATCTTTAAGTTATATAATTACAATGATATATATGTGTGTGCTTGCAGCTTGTTTTATCGGTGATCGGAGACTACATTAATGGATACGAGCCCGGTGCTCGAGGCAATCGGAATTTCCAAGACGTTCCAGCTCACCGGCAGCTCGGTCGAAGTGCTCAACGGCGTCGACCTGGCAATCGGGAGGGGGGAGGTCGTCGGAATCGTTGGCACTTCGGGTGTCGGCAAGAGCACGTTGTTACATATTCTGGGCACGCTGGATCATCCTGACAGCGGTGAAATCCGGATCGCCGGCAAACCCGTCGGCCACATCAAGGGTAAGGAACTGGATCGGCTGCGGAACAAGGTGCTTGGTTTCGTGTTCCAGTTTCACTTTCTCCTGCCGGAGTTTTCCGCGCTGGAAAATGTGATGATGCCCCGGCTCATCACCGGGGAACACCAGGGGACGGCATCGGACAAGGCCAGATTCTGGCTGGACAAGGTCGGTCTGGCCGACAGGGCCGGACACAAACCGGGCGAGTTGTCCGGCGGCGAGCAGCAACGGGTCGCGGTGGCGCGCGCGCTGGTAGGAGATCCCGAGGTTGTGCTGGCGGACGAGCCCACGGGTAATCTCGACGACGAGACCGGCGAGGACGTTCACGGTCTGATTCGGTCACTTTCCGAAGAGCAGGGACGTGCTTTTGTGGTCGTGACGCACAAACGGAATTTTTCCCGGTTTGCCGACCGGGTGATGCTGTTGTCGGAGAAGCGGCTGGCTCCCCTGGAATAAAGGGATCTGCAGGAAGCGGAGTTAATACGATGGCGATTCGGTGCAAAATCTGCGGTGTCAAACCGGCCACGGTTCACTATACGGAGATCGTAAACGACAAGATG
>CAYUDF010000625.1:0-2701 GCA_964443465.1 uncultured bacterium | reverse complement strand
ATACTGCGCGGCGATGGCCTTGAAGTATGATTCGCCGTCCTGCATTCCGCCGACACCGGCCGGGCGATCCCGGTCGACCAGCTTCGGTACGCGCCGCCGGGTGGCGCCGAATGCCGTTGCCTGCGCCGGTGTGGGCGCGTCGATCGTGTCGGTTGGAAACCCGAGAAACGATCTCACCAGTTCCTCTTCGGGCAGCATGATGTTTTGCACCGACTGGCTCGTCTGGTAGAAATCCTGTGCGACAACACCCGGGCACAACGACAGTTCGGAAACGCGGTGCGCGATCAGCGTAAAATCGACCGCTTCCTGGACGTTTGCGGCAAACAGCTGGAATACTCCCGAGCCGGCGGTGCCGTAGTAGTCGTCGTGTCCGCCCTGCAGCGATCCCGCCTGCCGCCGGATGGCGCGACAGGTGAGGTTGTACACGCCGGGCAGCCTTTTGCCCGCCGCGGCGTAAAGCGCTTCCCGAATTCCACTGAGGCCGGTCATCAAACACGCGGTGCGCAAACCGGCGGCGGCAAATCCGCTCGCCTGGGCGGTGAGGGCGCGCAAGCCATCGACGTGATACACAACCGGCTGACGGCCGGCGGAAACTCCGGCGGCCGGTACGAGGTTGCGCAGGGGACCGGTGAGTTCGGCCATGTCCGACCCGGACTGGATCAGTACCGAATCACACGCCATCGTTTCCACCGTCCACACGGCGGCGTGGCCGTCCAGTGCGCACGGGGTGCCCGGATATTTTGCCGGGACTTGTTCTTTTTTTGATTTACCGAACCACATTTTGTTCAAGAGCTCTTGTTTTGGATCACCAAAGCGTCACGGAACTGCTGTCCCTCCACCCATTGGATCGCGCCGGTGGGACACCGCATCGCGGGATTGGGTGACTGGAGGTGGAGCAGTTCATAATTTAGTGCCGGGAGGTTTTTCTTCATTTTGAGCAGACCCTGTGGTGCGTCGGCGGCGCACTTTCCGCAGGCGGTACAACCCACCTTGCAGGTCTCCAGGATCTCGTCGCCTTCCAGTTCTGATTTGCATTGGACGAGCAGGTGTCGCTCGAGCGGATAGATTTCAAAAAGACCCTTGGGGCAGATGTCCACGCAGTCACCGCACGAGGTGCACAGGTCGACAGTAACTACCGGCAATCCGGTCGGCCCCATTGTGATCGCGTCAAACGTACAGACGTCCTTGCAGTCGCCAAAACCGAGGCAGCCGAAGCGGCACGCCTTGCCGCCGCCGCCAACCGCGGACGCCGAACGGCAGGATTCGTGTCCCGCGTACTCCGACATCTGTACTGCTACGTTGGTGCCACCCGCACATAACAGCCGGGCGACCTTTTTGACGGACTCTCCCATCTCGACGCCGAGGTAGTCGGCGATTTCGGTAGCGGCGTCGAGACCGCTGACAGGGCATTCGCTGGGGTTGATCTCGCCGGATACGGCTTTTTCCGCAAAGGCCCGGCAGCCGGGTAACCCGCAGGCGCCGCAGTTGTTGCCGGGCAGCATATCGTTGACGCCGTCTATACGGGGGTCTTCGTATACCTTCAGCCTGGAATTCGCGACGGCGAGTACAATGGCCAGCACGCTTACCAGGCCGAGCAGGAAACCAATGGCGGTCAGACTTTCCATCGCCTTCGTTCTAATTAAAACGCGCGGCTCGGGCGACCAGATCGTCCAGGTCGGGTTCGTTGGAGTTCTTGGGTTTTCCCGGGTGGATTATATGGACGGGGCATTTCTCCGCCGCCAGTACAAGATCCTTGAATGACCCGTTGCTCAGATCGCCGAGATACGCCTGCTTGTTTTCGTTGTACAGGAACAACCGGGTGTTGAACTTCATGCAGTCGTTGCAACTCGTACACAGCGGCGTGTCGATATACGGATCGTCGATTGAAATTGCTTCGTCGTCATCGTCGTCGGCCACCGGGGCTGCTTCTTCCGCAGGCGCCGTTTCGGTTTCGCCGGCCGCGGGCGACAACTGGGCCGGAGCCATCTGCGACGAAAAGGGCGAAGTCATCGAAGATGGCATTGCCATTCCCGACGCGTTGCCGGCGATCAACTGTCCCGCGATGCGCCGGATGATCTCTTCGCTCAATTCGCCGATGTCGCGGTCCAGCTCCGCCGAATACTTCTGTTCGATTTCCTCGATTTCGAGGCGCTTTTCTTCTTCGAGCCGCGTTTTTTCACGTTCGATCGCGGCGCGGGCGTGCGAGTTGTCGATACCGCCGAATTCCTGGAGCGCGCGCCAGTAACCGGCCGCGCGCCAGACGGCGGCGAGCATTCGGTAAGTCACCACTACCCGAACCACGTTGCCGTTTTCGTCAACCGCGGTCAGATAAGGGACCTTGTCTTCCGTGTCTTTGTGAGGGGTTGCCAGGTAGTCGCCGAGGGGTTTCATGTCGGGATGCCACATCTCCGATGAAACCGGCCAGAACTGGCTGTGCAGCCGGGAATCGATCATCAGAAAATCGGCCGGCGTAAACGCCAGCTCGTCCGTTTTGTCCTCGTCGGTATCGGTTTTGTACTCAAACGTTTCCCGGTTCCAGGCTCTCTCGGCGTTGGGGTTGTGCGATACGTCGTACCATTCGGAAAAGTCTTTTCCCCGCCTGGGGTTAAAAGAAAACGACGGAAACGCACGGGACTCTTCGGCTGCCGCTGCGACCAGATACGGCTGCAGCAGTTCCTGGTGCTCTGGATTTCCGGTGTAA
>CAYUDF010000624.1:0-2704 GCA_964443465.1 uncultured bacterium | reverse complement strand
TGGATGCGGCAATTTCATCATTTCTTGCGAAAGGAGATGTGAACGGAGACGGAATTATTGATATCGCTGACTCAATCGACGCCCTCAAACTGCTAACAGATTCAACAGCAGATCCTATTTCTGCGTATAGTGATGTTAACAGTGACAACCGTGTAGGCTTTGCGGAAACACTCTATGGGCTCCGCTACACTGCCGGAATGGTCTGCACTGACGGCCACCTGGACGCCTGTACCTCAGAACAGGAATGCGACCGCCGCGGAGAACACCGTTGCAATCATGTATTTCGAGAACGTGGCGCAAAGGGACGATCCGAACCGCTACGGTGAGATCATCACCAATCTGCTCATTACCAACCTGTCGCAATCGCAGGAACTAAAAGTAGTTTCCAGCCAGCGCCTCTACGACATCCTCAAACAACAGGGTAAAGAGGGCGCAAAAATCATCGATCATACGACGGCGACTGAGATCGCCCGAACCGCCGGCGCACGACATATGATGCTGGGGAGTATACTCCAGGTAGAACCCGTACTGATCATAACCACGCAACTGGTAGACGTCGGCGCCGGTACCGTGGAAGCATCGCAGCGGCTCCAGGGGCAACCGGGCGAAACCGTGTTCGAAATAGTGGACCGGATGACCGGGATAACGCGGACCGATCTGGCCTATCCTGTTACTCTGGACAAAGGTGGGCCGAAACCGGTGGCGGAAGTGACAACCAGTTCACTGGACGCATATCGCTACTACCTGGAGGGGCTCGAATTCGAACGCAGGCTTTACGGTGTGGAGGCAATCGAGAGCTTTAGAAAAGCGCTCGATTTTGATTCAACTTTCGCCATGGCTCACCTGCATATTGGTTGGAGCAACTTCACCCTTCATAACATGAAGGAAGGCTTCGACGCCGTTATCAAAGCGAATCAATACATCGACAACGTAAACGAAAAAGAACGTTTGTACCTGACGAGCGCAAAAGCACTGGTAGAATCTGATATCAACCGTTCAATAACGATTTTGAAACAGTTAACTGCGATATATCCCGACGAGAAACAGGCCTGGTACGAACTGGCAACGGCTTATTATATCCAGGGTGATTATGGAAACGCTGTGCCAATGTTGCGCGAAGTGATCAAACTCGACCCCTCGCACAAACAATCGTTTAACCAGCTGGCGTACGCTTACAATGATCTGGGTGATTTCGACAAATCGATCTGGGCGATCAACCAGTACATCGAACTGGCACCGGACGAAGCCAATCCCTACGATTCCCGCGGCGATTTGTACGCCTACAACGGAGACATCGACGCAGCGATGACCTCCTACAAGAAGGTGCTGGAGATCAAACCGGATTTCTCGAAAATAAATGAAAAACTGGGGCACATGTACGTGTACAAGGGCCAGTACGAAAACGCCGCCAGCCAGTACAAAAAAATGGCCAACAATCCGCGGCCCGAAGTCCAGTCGAGACAATCGTTGTGTCTCGCCAAGATACTGGTTTACCAGGGACGGTTACGAGACGGATTGGAAATACTGGACAGTACAATTACTCTCGATAAAAAAGAACACACATTCGACGTTTCATCGTTAAGTAAACTAGGATTAATCATCTCTGTTTTAAACAATCTCAACCGGTTCGACCTCGCGGACCAGGCAAATCGTCAGTATCGCGACGAGATCGTTCGACTGGCTCCGTTTTATTCAACAGTATTTAACCTCGATTACGCCAACAATTGTGTCGAGAGCGGAAGGATTGCCGAAGCGGACAGTATCGTCAGCTTGTACGAAACGGTTCTGGATACTCTGGATGTAATGGCGAGCGAATCTTACCACTCTGCCAAGGGCAACCTGGCGCTGACCAGAAACGAACCCGATATAGCGATTCGACACCTGGAGAGCAAGAACAGGCTCAATCCTCTCGATTTCGGGACACGATTCCGGCTGGCGGAGGCGTATCTGATCGGAGGCCGGGCCGGCGAAGCTGTCGTGCTGCTCAAGAAGATCCTGTCGCGCTACGACCTGGAGCGGCTGTTCTCTCCGGTCTCGGCGGTTCGGGCATACTATGTTCTCGGTACCGCGTACGAAGCGGTGGGGAAGAATGCCGAGGCGATCGAACAGTACGAAATATTCCTGGAGATCTGGAAGGACGCCGACCCGGAACTGGCAGAAGTGACCGAAGCGCGGGAGCGACTGGAGTCGCTCAGAGAAAACCTCGAGCAGGCAAGTGGTTAGACAAGCCTCCGCCGTTATCACGCCATATTTCTCAACGTTGACCTGCCTAAGTTTCTCTGCTATCATGTCAGACCGTCCCCGAGACGGCCTATGTCCCATCAATCACGTAGGAAGAGAAAATGACTGCATTCACGGAATACAAACCGGGCGCATTCTGCTGGATCGATCTGGCGACGCTCGACGCAAAAGGCGCAAAGAAATTTTACGGTGAGTTGTTCGGCTGGGATTTTACCGACGAGCCGGCGGGTCCCGACATGGTCTACACGCGTGTCAGCCAGGGTGGAAAATCCGTCGGTGCGCTGTATGAACAGAACGCCGAAATGCGCGAAATGAACATCCCGCCGTTCTGGATGTCGTATATAAGTGTCGCAGATGCCGATGCGACGGCTGCAAAAGCGCGCGAACTGGGCGCCCACGTCGAGAGAGCCCCGTTTGACGTCATGGAAGCAGGTCGCATGACCGTGATCCAGGACCCGGCGGG
>CAYUDF010000623.1:0-2707 GCA_964443465.1 uncultured bacterium | reverse complement strand
CGGAGGAGCGTGGGAGGTGTAGGTCGGAGGACGCCAGCCACCCTTGGCGTTGATATTGATCGGATCCCCGTTAGGGCCCGCTAGGCTGACCAAAACGGGGGTGGTCAGGGCGTTGTAACTGTTACTGTTCGGAGTCGACCCGAAATTGAACAACACATTGGTCGTGCTGCCAGGATACGGATCGCCGGTATCACCGCGGTTGGTATTGGCCTCGAGATGAAGCAGGCCGTCGGCCTGTTCGAGGGCGACACCCCGTGGCATGTTGTTGGCAGCGCCACCGGTATTACCGTGGGTTGAGTGCGCCACGTCCTGGTCGATGTGCCAGATGGCCAGTCCACCGCCGCCGTGCACGGCCGCGTCGGAACCAAGCGCCTGCCGGTTTTCGATGAGGAAGTACTCGGATGGGTCGGTCATGTCAACCCACCATCCGTCCTGGAGAGTCTCGAAATCGCCGGTATAAGCTGCTCCGCCCCCGGTAAGTGTGACGTCGTCAAAAACGAACGCCCCGCAACCCGAAGCCCAGCTGCCGTCTTCATCTGAATACGCATTGTCCGATACAAACCGGAACTTGAGCGTGTAATCGGTCGGACCGGTGAGATAGGGAGAGATATCAAAGCTCGCCGCTCCCGAACCCGTACCGTGATAGCTCGCCAGCGTTGATACGGTCCCGCCGACATCAATCTGGGCGTAGGTGTAGTCGTACGCTGTTTCCGAGTCGTACGTGTAATTATAGGTAAACATCACGGGACCCGGCGTGCCGTCGTACTCAAAATCTTTCGACACGGTCTCGTCCCAGCTGTTACCGTAACCGCCGCCGGCAAGCCAGTTACGAGCAGCCGCCTCGGAGTTACGAAGGCCGCAGCGCATCCCCCACGTGCCGGTAATGGGGCATCCGGCGTCGCGACGCCACCGTTCCTCGGCGACGTTCGCCCGGTAAACGGGACGATTAAATTCGACGTTGCTTACTGCGTAAGGCAGTACCGGTGTTGTGACCTCAACGAGATTCACCCAACCCAGTTCGTTTTTGGCCCAGGCGCTCATGTGCGCGGGCTTGGTAACGGTGTTCCAGCTACCCGAACCCATCAGGCCCCAGTGGCCGATACCGGAGGATCCGCCGTTGGTATCGTACAAGTCGGGCAATCCGAACGCGTGGCCGAATTCGTGACAGAATACACCGATGTCAATAACGGTGGTTCCCCCGCAGTTAAACGCGGGTTGCATAACATAGTCGTTAACCTTGATGAATCCGCCGCCCGCGGCCGGGTCTGCGCTGGTCCACGGCGATCCCGTCCACCCGGCGACAACCCAGCGGTGTGACCAGATGTTGTTGGTCGCCGCGCCACCGCATTCCGCGCCCGCTTCGGGGTGCACAAACGCGGCAAAGTCGACGTAACCGTCGTCATCGCCCGAGTTGGGCACACCGTCCGGACCGTCGTTGTCATAAGCGCCGAAGTTAACAGACGCGTCCCAGTTAGCCAGCGTCTGGGTAAGAAACTGACCGACCTGTGCCGATCCGCACAATCCCTGGCAACCGGCGCCACCTTCATAATAGGTATCCGCATTGGGGAGCTGATACCAGCCGTAGACCGAACCGGTAACGGTGATGTCGCCGTACGAAATCTCGCTGTAAAACTGGGTCAGCGTTTGCGGCGAAAACGGTCCGGTGAACAGCTTGGCATTCATCACCGAAGTGTTGTATGGGTCCGCGCCGGTATTGCTGTACTTGGACATGAACACCGGAACCTGGACCGTACCGGTCACCGCTGTGCTTTTTTTCAGCTCCGAGCTGATCAACTGGCGATTATAAAAACCGTGGTCTTCGATATAGGCTTCCCTGTTTTTCTTTATTCTTTCTACTTTTTGAATCCACGCGCGTTCGAACTGGAATGCAGTCCGGTCCTGCGCGATTCGTTCAAAATATGCCCGCGGCATTTCCACGCCGGGTTTTGGAGGATAAATCTGGGCAATACTGCTTAGAGGAATCAAAATAAATGCTACTGTAAGAAGAAGTGCGAGCCCCCGTTTCATGGGTTCCTCCTTGAGGAATGAAGTGGATGGAATGGAAGAACTGCACATAGCAGAGCACGCAAGAGCGTCCGGCACCGACCTTTAGCCCTTACCCACAGCTATGTTTATTGGCACTTACCCTGTAATTATAACTCATTGGGGCCACCAAAGTCAATTTGCATAAATAGTTAACCTGTTGATATTATTCGTGCTAACGCATCAAATAACACTTGTCGCGGAATTATCGGGTGAGATGGTCTATTACCGGAAATGATTGGAAACAACGAGTGCCCCGGCCATGGACCGGGGCACCCCTGAGAGGCGTTATACCTTGCTGTGGTTACCTATTTTAACAACACCATCTTGCGGGTCAGCGTCTGTTTGCCAACGGTCAGCTTGTAGAAATAGATTCCCGATCCGGACGGTTGTCCCTGATTATCGCGACCATCCCAGGCAACCTCGTTGTGACCAGCCGCTCGAAAATCCCGAACAAGCGTCTTTACCAGTACGCCCCGAACATCGTAGATCGACAGGTCCACCATCGACTTCTCCGGAAGTACGTACGATATCGTCGTCGACGGGTTAAACGGATTCGGGTGGTTGCGCTCCAGCGTCAGCCGCTGGGCCCGCGTCTGGACCTTGGCGCTTCGAGACCTTTTTTCCGACCCGTCGGCCAACACAACGGCCAGCGTGTATTCAT
>CAYUDF010000622.1:0-2708 GCA_964443465.1 uncultured bacterium | reverse complement strand
CCACCATTGAGTCAGGAGCGGCTGGGCCGGTTGAACGATGAGACTTTGATTTATTTGCTTCGAAAACCAACGATTGTCAGTCCATTGATCTTTACAAACTCTTCTAACTTCTGACTTTTTAAACCAGGATCGATGATGACAGCGATTTTACCATCTTTGCAATATCAGGGACTTTCCTCATACCGTCAATGGAGCTATCATGGGCCAACCACCGCAGCGGCAGGGCCATTGCTGTTGTCTTAACCCTGGCAAGTTATCCTGGGAGGGACGCAATGATCAGAGACGATGAACCTGTGCTTGATTCCGAATCAGCCGACGAACCGGATGGTAGCAAAGAGGCTTACCCCCTTGCCGAACAGGTTCGTCGCCTGGTTCAGGCACAACCTTTCGCCGTGCTTTGCACACATGGGCCAGACCACGCCTACGGCTCTCTTGTCGCCTTTGCCTTCACCCCCGATCTATGCTCCGCCGTGTTCTGCACACCCCGGGCAACCCGCAAGTACCGGCTTCTCACTGACCATGACCGAGTGGCGCTGGTGATCGATGATCGACCCGAATTCCAGACCAACATGATGGAAGTCGAGGCGATCACAGCCACGGGCCTTGCCAGGGAAGTCACCGCTGAACCGTTGCTGAGCACCTGTCGGGAACTGATGGTGGCGCGGCATCCTCAGATGAAGACCTTCGTGATGGCGGAGTCATGTGCTGTTTTTCAGATCGAGATTTTTCGCTATTTTCACGTCACTCGTTTTCAGGAGGTTCGGCAATGGACACCGAACCCTGCCTGATACTTTTCCTGGCCCAGTCCGGCAAACAGCCAGCTGCCCTCGTTGGGGGCAAGGCCCGAACCCTTGGTCGCCTGACCACTTCCGGTTTTCTGGTTCCGGCAGGTTTCTGCCTGACTGTTCGGGCTTACGAGCAATTCGTGGCCGCTTCCGACCTGGGGCCCGTCCTGCGCATGGAATTGGGCCGCAAACCCCTTGATGAAATGCGTTGGGAGGAGATATGGGACGCAGCCTTGCGTATCCGTACAGCCTTCCTGGCCGCCCCGATGCCAGACATAATTGCCGACGAGATCGCGCGCGCCTACGAATTGCTCGCTCCGCAATCGATGGCCGTCCGTTCATCGGCACCGGGTGAAGATTCGTCGGGCAGGTCCTATGCCGGTCTGCACGAATCTCTGATTGGGGTCCAGGATCTTGAAGGCTTATTTGACGCAGTCCGCATCGTCTGGTCATCCCTCTGGTCGGACGCCGCCTTGCTTTACCGCCGGGAACTGGGGTTGAATGTTGACCGCAGCCGGATGGCCGTCGTCGTTCAGAAATTTGTTCCCGCCGATGTTTCAGGGGTGGCTTTCGGGAGGGACCCCCGTCACATGGCTGCGGATCGCGAAATGATTGAAGCAGTGCCCGGCCTTTGCGAAGACCTGGTCAGCGGTTCGGTAGATCCGGACCGCTGGATACTGAAACGATCATCCGGCGAAATCGTCAGCTGGATCCCGGGACAAAGAAATGTAGCCTCGGCTAAACCGGTCTTGGCTCCTTCTGATTTGGAGGTGCTGCACCGGACTTTGCATGCGGTCGGGACGCAGCTTGGCTACGACCCGGATATGGAGTGGACGGGGCGGGCAGCCGACCTGACTGTTCTGCAGGCCCGTCCCATTACCGGTCCGGATGAAGATGATACCGAGCGGAACTGGTACCTCTCCCTGCGTCCAAAGCCCGGTGCCCTGCAGGCTTTGTGCGAGCGGGTCACAGAAGAACTGATCCCTGCGCTGGCGGCCGTTGGGGTAGCCTACGCTGACGAAAATCTCCAAAAACTGTCAGACTCAGAGCTGGCTGTGGCGCTTGTCGATCGCCAGGCGACTCATGAAAAGTGGAAAGGCATCTACCGCGACGAATTCATTCCTTTCGCCCATGGTGTGCGGCAGCTTGCTCACTACTACAACGACGCAGTGCGCCCCGACGACCCCTATGAATTTGTCCAGATTCTGGGGCAACAGCCGTTGCTGGCGTCGGCCCGCAATGACGCTCTTTTGGCCTTGGCTGAGCGCGTACGGATGGACTCGGCTCTGGCGTCTGACCTGCACTTGGTGTTCGCCACTCTCCAATCTAGTCCTGAGAACTCTGACCTGCGAAGCCTATGGAACCAGGAGACGACTGTTCTGGAAAGGAGCCCGGCGGGCTCAGCCTTCCGTCAGGATTTCGAAAGCTTTCTGGACCAGCATCTAGACCTGACGTTCAAGGGCGAGGCGCTGGACGAGCGACCAGAACTGGCCCTGGGACTGGTGCTGGAGTTGGCCGCCGGAGAAGCCCCGCAAGGACATTCGGGGCGGACGAATGCTAACACCCTGCAGGAGAAACTGCTGGTGGCTGTGGGGGCGGATCGGCAGGACGAGGCACAGGAAGTGCTGCGGATTGCCCGCCTGAGCTGGCAATTGAGAGACGACGACAACATCCTGATGGGGCGGCTCGAACATCAGTTGCAACGGGCTCTGGCCCTTGCTGCCAAGCGCTTGACAAAGGCCAGGCGCCTGGCAGCCGGCACCGTCGTTTCGGCAACAGCCATCGAAGCCATCGTTACGGCATTGAAAAAGGATGATGGCTTGATGGTGGTTCTGCCGGAACCGTCGCCTGTTGCCAGTGAATCGTCCACCAATGGGGATGGCGTATCGCCGCGCCAACTGATTGGTCAACCGGCCGCCGGCG
>CAYUDF010000621.1:0-2717 GCA_964443465.1 uncultured bacterium | reverse complement strand
AAAGAGGGAGCCGACATGGGAATGGCCTGTGATCCGGATTCCGACCGCCTGGCACTGATCGACGGGTCGGGAACAGCGTTGAGCGAGGAATACACGCTGGCCCTGGCAGTGGACCACGTCCTGTCATCCGTCAAGGCTCCCGTTGTTATAAATATGAGTACTTCATCGGTGGTGGAGAATATTGCGCAAAAACACGCGGTTGATGTGTTTCGTACCCCAGTTGGAGAGGCCCACGTAGTGGACAAAATGCTCCGGGAAGGCGCCGCTATCGGCGGAGAAGGCAACGGGGGCGTCATTTACCCGGCGTTACACCCGGGCCGTGACGCACAACTCGGTATGGCACTCATTTTGCAGTTGTTAGCGGAGCGCAAAGTATCTCTGCGTGAACAGCTGGAGCAATATCCGCCTTTTGTCATTATCAAGAAAAAAGTCGAGCTGGGTGGGGAGTTTTCAGTCGACGGTATCGCCGCCAAAGTTGGCGATCTCGACCCCGTTTCTGTGGACACACAGGACGGCGTGAAGGTGTATTTCGAAGACGGATGGTTCCACGTCCGTGTGTCGAACACCGAAGGCATTGTGAGAGTAATATCCGAGGCGAGCACAGAAAGCCGCTCGCTCGAACACCAGAAGACTGCGCGTGATATTCTGGAGGCGTTCTGGTCGTAAGTTAATTCGTTGAAAGGTCAAATAGATGTGCGGAATCATAGGATATGTTGGAGACCATCAGGCTTTGCCCGTATTGATTGAGGGGCTGAAACGCCTCGAATACCGTGGGTATGATTCGTCGGGTGTAGCGCTATTGGAAAACGGAGACCTGGTGGTTGAAAAAGCCCAGGGGAAGATCATAGGCCTGGAAAAACTGATTTCGAATCGGGAATTCTCGGGAACGGTCGGACTGGCCCACACGAGATGGGCGACACACGGCGAGCCGAACACCATCAACGCCCATCCTCACGTCGACTGCTGCAACGAGATAGCGGTTGCCCACAACGGTATTATTGAAAACTACGTTGGAATCAAAAAACAGCTGGAAATCGAAGGCCACAAGTTCGTCACCGAGACGGACACAGAAGTGATCGCGCACCTGATTGAAAAATATTACAAAGAAAACGGGGAGCTGGAAAAGGCCGTTCAGAAAGCCGTATCGAAACTGGAAGGTACCTACGGACTGGTCATTGTCAGCAAACGCGAGCCCGATAAAATCATTGGCGTGCGCAACGGGAGTCCACTGGTGATCGGCGTCGCCGCGAACGAAAATTTCCTGGCGTCTGATGTATCCGCGATCCTCAAACACACCCAGAAGGTGATCTACCTCGACGACAAAGAGATGGTTACCGTCTGGAAAAACAAGTTCAAGACAAAAACGACCGAAAACGTGGCCATCAGTAAAGAGATCCAGGAAGTCGACTGGAACCTCGAAATGATCGAAAAAGGTGGTTTCGATCACTTCATGCTGAAAGAAATATATGAGCAGGCGGAGACGATCACCAACGCCATGCGCGGCAGGATCATTCACAGTGAAGGTCTGGCCAAGCTGGGCGGACTAAACATGACCGATGCCGAACTCCGGGAGATCAAAAGAATCAATATCATCGGCTGCGGGACCAGCTGGCACGCCGGACTCATCGGAGAGTACATCATCGAAGAATACGCGAGGTTGCCGGTTGAGGTCGAATACGCCAGTGAATTTCGTTACCGCAATCCCATGATCGAACGCAATACGGTCACGTTTGCCATCAGCCAGTCGGGCGAGACGATTGACACGCTCGAAGCGATGCGCGAAGCGGGGCGCAAGGGATCAAAAGTACTGGGAATATCGAACGTGGTCGGCAGCACGATCGCCCGGGAGTCCGATGGAGGGGTTTATATCCACGCCGGTCCGGAAATCGGAGTTGCGTCCACAAAAGCGTTCACCGGTCAGGTCACCGTGTTGAGCCTCCTGGCGTTGTACCTCGGGCGGATGCGGGTGATGTCACGCCGAGAGGGCGAACAGCAGATCGAATATCTGCAGAAACTGCCCGAGCAGGTCGGGGAAATCCTCGCTAAAAACGACCAGATCCTGGAAATTGCCCAGGCATACAGCGATTTTTCGAATTTCCTGTTCCTCGGCCGGGGCGCCAATTTTCCGGTTGCGCTGGAAGGCGCTCTGAAACTGAAAGAAATCTCGTACATCCACGCCGAGGGTTATCCAGCGGCTGAGATGAAACACGGGCCCATCGCACTGATAGACAAAAACATGCCCGTGGTGGTCATTTGTCCAAAGGACAACGCGTATGCCAAGGTCCTCGGAAACATCGCAGAGGTCAAAGCGCGCAAGGCGCGACTGATCGCGTTGTGTAACGAGGGGGATGAAGAAGTTGCCAAAATGGCCGACCACGTGATTACGATCCCGAAAACACTGGATTTTCTGTATCCGATTCTCACGGTTATTCCCCTGCAGTTACTCGCGTACCATATCGCCGTGCTCCGTGGCTGTGATGTTGATCAACCACGTAACCTTGCCAAAAGTGTCACCGTCGAATAAGATGGTGGCGAATTGGTGAGGACGGATGACTATGGGACATCGGGTGAGCGCCGCATTCTGGTAAAACCCGCTGTTGAAATCCAGGGCGGGAATGCATAGGTCCTGGTGGGCCTCGGGGACTTCAAATCCTTTCGTCGGGCGTAACCGTCCGAGGTGGGTTCGATTCCCACACATTCCCGCCAATATTTTATGC
>CAYUDF010000620.1:0-2720 GCA_964443465.1 uncultured bacterium | reverse complement strand
TCACCCGAATGGGCGCCGACACCATGCGACTTTACATCCTGTTCAGCGGTCCGCCCGAACGCGACGCCGAATGGAACGACGAAAGCGTCGAGGGTTGCTACCGGTTTCTGAATCGCGTCTACCGGCAATTCGAAGCAACGGAAGCCGTTATTACACAAGCGGATACAAGTGTTATCGACTATGATGCTTTAAGTGACCCAGAGCGTAAACTGTACAGAAAGGTCCATTGGACGATCGACAAGGTCCTCAAGGACATCGCAGACAACTTCCACTTCAACACAGCTATCAGCGCCACCATGGAACTGTGCAACGAAATGTACGCCTTTACAGACGGCGCCTCAGTTGAGGCCGGCTCCAAGACCGCCGCCGTTTTGCGTTTCGCCCTCGAAACCCTCGTACGCCTGCTGGCGCCCATGACGCCGCATTTCAGCGAAGAACTGTGGGAACGCCTCGGACACACCCAAACCATCTTCAAAACCCGTATGCCCGATGCAGATCAGCAGTACGTGACCCAGGAAACCTACGACCTGGTCATCCAGGTCAACTCCAAGATCCGCGCCCGCGAGGCCGTGGCCTTTGACACAACCCGCGAAGATCTCGAAAAAACAGCCAGGTCAAACGACAAAATACAGGAACTCGTCGCCGGCAAAAACATCGTCAAGGTAATCGTGATCCCGAACAAACTCGTCAACTTCGTCGTCAAATAGCCAGTCTATTTAAGCAGAATTGCAAAAAAGTAAAACGGTCTGTTCAAAAACAGGCCGTTTTCCGTGGGTGGTGGTGGGCAATTAAAAAAAATCAGGGCTGCATAGTATTGAAATATGCTGACGCCCGAAGGGCGGCCTGCATAATTTCATTATGCAGCCCGGGCCATGAAGCGGCGTCCAAATTCACTCCACCTCGAAAGCAACCTACCCAGGTTAACATAATATATCTTATGCGCCATTTATTATTCATCCCAAACCACCCCCGCGCACAAAAAAACCGGCTCCCCCGCCGGCTCACTCTCCAAATCCATCGTTTCTCATTGTCTACAGCATCGGAACCTTGTCGCTGTACGCCCCGAAGAACGGCATTTCCCACCGTTCCCCGAACAGCGCTTTCACAAATCCCATCACCGAAAGAATCAGCGCCATCAGGTAAACGCCGATCTGCAGGAGCACCACAATCAACAGCCCCAGAAACGGCAGTCGGCCAATTGTCTTGTCGATGATGACCAGTAAAATAAAAGCGACCACTTCGGACAGAAAAAGCAGAAACGCCTGGCGGGAGTGAAACCGGACAAACGGGCTGTCCTTGCTTCTCCACAGGGCAAAAAAGCACATAAAGAATAGATAGCCGACGGCGGCGATCCACCGTTCCGGTTCCGACGGCCTGGCGAGCGCCGTGTTTTGAGTTTCAGGTAGGGTCACAGAAAGATAATCCTCAACTACACAATGAGGACGGTCTTACCGGTCAGATCCGGGTCTCAGGGGCCGGACAGCAGCGAAACTGCGGCCGTGGCCCTGTCTTTCAACTTGCCCGTTCCCTGGTCGGAAACCGTCTGGAAATAGTGCAAGGCACGCTCAAAATTCCCTGCTTTTGCAAAAAGCTCGCCCGCTTTGAAGGCGCTGTCCAGATATCTCGGATCGTCTTCGCCGACGGAGTGATGCACCTGTTCCATGGTTGTAGCGGCAAGTTCGTAGTTTTCGAGACCTTCGTGACACAAAGCCGTACCGTAAATGGCAGCGGGTTTGAATTCGTCAAAGTCGGATGATTTGTCCAGGTAGGCTTCATAGTCCATCAACGCCTGGGAAAAGTTCCGCTGGGCAAATTCACATTCGGCCTTGTAGTACTGGGCGATCGCTCCGCCGCGTCCACCAAACCGGTTGTAGATCTGTCCGAACGTGGCCTTTGCGGCTTCGAAATCCTTTTGCTGGTAAAGCGCCAGACCCTGGGCGAGTTGCCGGTCGGCCTGCCGCGCTGAGTTCTGGCGGCTGTTGGCGGTAAACACGACGACGGCGATCACGGCGATGAGGATGGCGACACCGATAATAACCTGGTTGAAGTGTGCCTGCGTATACTGTGACACTTTCAGTGCGTAGGTTACCAGCGGGTCTTTCTTGATGTTCTTTTTTACAACTTTGCGTTTGATTGCCATTCGGCGGTACCCCCATTAGATTCACGGATTATTAGATTTCGAGATAAAATACCATATAGCATTGACTTAGGCAAGGCTGTTTTTTGAAGCAATCCAAAGTGGTGCGGTTTGTCCTGATTTTGTGCCGCCGTACCGGTTAAAAACGGGTTGACAGGGCGGAAAGCCACGTAACAAGCTTGTTTCAGTTCCCTGTTCGCAGTTAACCGGCGCCCCGATAGAAAGGTGTCCGCCATGAGAAGCCCCCGGGAACGTAAACGGGAAATCAAGAACCCGCTGCTGAATACCTTGTTCAGAGTGTGCTATTTCGGCTTAATTCTCGCCATTATTATACTCGAATTCCCCGGCTCTGCGGAACTCCTTCACAGTCCCGATCCCGGTATCGATACCCGGACACTGGTGATCCAGGGCCTGAGGGATCCCGGACCCAACCAGGGCAAGGACCTCGCAGCCGGAGACGAGATCTTCAGCGTCAACGGTGAGCGCATCCGAAACCGGTTCCACTACATGAATGTGATCTCCGGTAACGAATCGTTTGCGCCGATGGAATACGTGGTTCTTCGTGACGGTTCTCCTGTGTCCG
>CAYUDF010000619.1:0-2726 GCA_964443465.1 uncultured bacterium | reverse complement strand
TTCACGTCGGTCGCGCCGGTCAGCGTCTCGCGTGTTTCGTAGTACACTTCGCTGTTGTACGGGTAGAAATTGATATTCACCGTACCGTCGTCGCTTGCGTACTGACCGAACGTGCGGTCGTCGGTCAGCGGACCCGTCGCGAGTCCATCTTCCGTTGTCGGCGACGCGGCCGGTTCGATCATCTCGTAGCCCCGCTGCAGCGGGTAACGGAACGGCCGGTCCTGGTCGAAATTGGACGTGATCAGAAAATCCGCGCAGTCGGGATCGGGTTGCAGGCCTTCGCATTCACCGCACATATAGCAAGGGTATGCCACCCGCTCGTTGATGAAAAAGTAGGTGTAATCAAGAAACACGCCTTCGCTGTGCGATATGCCCTTGACCAGTTCACCGGCGATGATGTTGGCCGCGATAAACGGGTCGCCTTCAATCCTGTAGCGGTCTTCACGGGGTGAGGAGTTGGCCTTTCCGAGGAAATCCAGCTCCTGCCGGTCAATATCACGTCTTTCGGGCACGATCAGCGCAAATATGAATTCGACGCCGGTGATACCTTCCACCAGCAGAAGTTCATTGTTGTCGTCCGGGATCAGGTAAGTTTCCCCCTCGCGAACGGAAACGGAGCGTTCGCCCCTCGCGGGGTAGAGGAGATTGACGAATCCCTCTGTATCTATATTAAATACAACGAGATACCCGTCCTGGTTGGCTTGCAGGCGGAATCCGATTTCGTCACCTGGATTCAACACGGAACCTTCGGTCCGCGTCATCTGCAACAAGACACCCTGGTTGGTATAACTTTCTGAATTATCTGGGGTTACGGCGCTGGAAACCGCCGGGGCGAGAATACAGATAACCGCAAGCGTATGTAATAAACACCGTTTCATGGGCGGTCCTCCTGGAGGGCTATCGGCAGGGGTATGCGCGCAGTATACCTGACCTAAGTATACTGCCTCAAAACGATTCCAGCAACCTCTAGTCTGGCTGTTTCGTCTGAACAATCGGGAACCCGGAGGCCGGCTGAACGTATCGCAATATAATGCTATTCACCAAAGCGGCGGTTATGTTAGAGATATCGATGATTGGGCGACATTTAACGCATATTTTGGTGCCTTCGCTCCAGAAAGGTAGAAGATGGGTTTTGAATCGGAAGTGATATTTGCCACGGTTGGACGGTCGGTGCCGTCTCTGTTTACCGGAACGGGTTCATTCGCCAGGATCATTTTGATGATCCTGTTTGTGATCTCCGTAATCTGCTGGGCGATCATATGGGACCGGACCCGGCTGTATCTCCGCCTGCGATCGAAGGGAATCGCGCTTCGTCGCGCGATGAAGGTCTCCGGAATCGGCGGACTGGTGGGATCGGTCAAACAGTACATGCCGTCGATAGAGGGCGCGGTGATCCTGGAAGCAATTTTATACATCAATAACAAACGAACACGTACCAGTAACGGCCGTATTGTGGCCGAAAGTCCCGCCGCCGAAGAAGTCGAACGCGCCAAGTTGCGCGAGGTACTGGACCGCCGGGCTATAAACGAGATTTCGGGAATGGAACGTCATTTGATTTTTCTGGCGACAACTTCCGGTGTGGCGCCATTTCTCGGGCTGCTTGGAACGGTGTGGGGAATTATGAGTAGTTTTCTCAGCATGGGTGTCCAGGGTTCCGCCAGTATAGAGGTCGTTGGGCCGGGGATCGCGGAAGCGCTGGCGACGACGATCGCGGGTCTGGCCGCGGCCATTCCTGCTCTGGTTGGTTACAACCTGCTGGTCAGAAACGTGCACCGTAAGGAGACACAGACGGATCTGTTTATATCCCGGGTCATCGAATATTTTGTCGTGCCCGAAGATGAAAACAATCCCGCCGGCGATCCGGCCAAAAGACACAGCGAAGCTTCCGTGTAAAAACGGGGTTTTTGTTGAATCAACCAGTGTGAGTAAATATGAAAAAAAGTAAATACAGCACGGTATCAGAAATCAACGTCACCAGTCTGGTCGACGTGACGATGGTTCTGCTGATTATTTTTATGCTGACTGCCCCGTTTATCCAGGCCGGCATCAAGGTCAAACTGCCCAAGGCCCGCTCGACGGTAATCAAGGAAACAGACGCCGTCGAGATCTCGGTCGACAAAGATGGCAAGATTTTCATCAACAATGAAGCGGTGGAGGAAGCGCAGCTGGCGGACGCACTGATGACCCTCAAGGTAGCGGGGGAGGAGCGCGTGTTTGTGCGCGCGGACAAAGACGTGCCCTACGGCGTGGTGATGAAGGTAATCGGAGAAGTGAAGGGCGCCGGTATAAACAACGTCGGCATGATCACCGAACTGAAGGAGAACTAGCGCCCGTCGCGGGTGCCGCAGGGGCCGATGAGAAGCTCATTACTCATATCGGTGGGTGTCCATCTGCTGATCACGCTGATCGCGGTGAACTGGGTGTCGTTTCGCGAAGTCAAATTTGTGCCGCGGGAGGTGTATGCCGTCGATATCGTAACCGCGGCTGAAATCCGACCGGATCCCCCCAAAGAAACACCCGTCGAGGTGCAGAAGCCGCCGCCGGAACCGGAAGTTCAACCGGAGCCCGAACCGGAGGAGGAAATGGCGCCTCCGCCGGTGACACCTAAAAAACCCCGAAAAAAGAAACCGCCACGGAAAACAGTACCGACGACGCAGCTGGAGAAAACGGTACCGAAGGAACAACCGCTGGACGATCCGGACCCCGGCACGCCACAGACGGGTGAA
>CAYUDF010000618.1:0-2736 GCA_964443465.1 uncultured bacterium | reverse complement strand
GTCGGCGAACTGACCATGAAAGATTTCCGCATTCTTACGAAGCGCGTAGAGCGTCTGTTCGACCGGGGGGTGGTGATCGTATTTGGCTCGGCGGTTGTGCTGCCCGAGGTGTTTCTCAAAGCGGTCTCGATCAATTACAACCTCGGCCACAAACCGGCCGGTGTCACGGCGGCCAGTTTTGACATGTTACCGCAGTATCGGGTCCGTGAAAACGTTCTGGGGAGACCGTTCCAGGGGGCGGGTCAAACGTACGCCATCACGGGTCACCACGAGATCATGCTGCCATTGTTGTACTTCCTCCTCACGGAATAACTGCCCGGGGTACGGAGTTTGCTTAGTTATAGCTGATTGTGTATTACCGTTACAATTCTTCATGTATTGCCCAACTATATTGAATTGAGTGAGTTATGTCGTCATTGGCAAAGCAGGCGAGCCCCTCGCAGGTGTTGTGGCGCCAGTTTCTGATCGGTCAGATATTTGGAGTTTTCTGCGCCGTAGTCCTGTTCACGGTGGAACTGATGTGGTTGGGTCGCAATACCCACGACCATCTGGGCGCGTCATTATTTACGATATTGGCGGTTTACTCGGCGGTCGGCTGGGTGTGTGGATCCGCCGCCGGTTTGTTGTGGGGCATCGCCGGGGCGCTCCTTCCCCCGATCCGTCGAAAAGACGGCACCGTACCCGCCCTGGGGCCGGTCATCGGAATCGCATTTTTTGCGCTGTTTGTTACACGCCGGGAAATGGGTTCGTCCCTGCAGGCGGTCCCCGGCGCCGTTTTAACGTCTCTCGCCGCGTCGGTCCTTGTGTGGGTCGGACTGGCTTACCTCGGCAGAAGATTCCTGTTCCGGTACGTGCCACAGGAACGGCGCCAGATTTTTCTCAACCTGTTTGCCATGATCGCGCTGTTTACTCTGGTGGGTTCGGCGGCGCTCAGCGCCATGGAGGCCGAAAGACTGCCGGTTAGAACTCCCGCGTCTCCGGTTTCCCCCAATGTGATCCTTATCGTCGCCGACGCGGTTCGGCCCGACCACCTGTCGGCCTACGGTTACAACCGGGAAACCACCCCGAACCTGGACCGGTTTGCCGACAACGCGACTGTTTTCAGAAACGCCTATTCGCACGGCACCCGCACGATTCCGGCGATGGCCTCACTTTTTACGTCGTTGTATCCCGCTTTTCACCAGGCCGATATTTCAGGTCACCGGGTGACCGCGTTGTCACAAGCGCGACCAACGGTGGCCGAGATCTGCCGCGACGCCGGTTATACCACGGTCGGATTGATGAGTAATCCGTTCCTCAGGTCACCCTACGGTCTGGAACGCGGATTCGACAGGGTGGAAGCGTTTGTTTCGTCGCGATCTCGTTTGAGTGTCTACAGAATGCTGGCCGGTATCGGGCTGGTGGATATTCCGGAATATGACCGGCCGTTTCCGGTGGCGGGTGATGTGTCAAACCTGGGCCTCGAATGGGTTCGGAAGATGAAAGATCGGCCGTTTTTCCTCTACATGCAGTATATGGACACTCATCATCCGCTGAAAACGGAGCCGGATCAGGAATGGGTTTTCGGTGGCGGCGAGGGAATCGATCCGGTGCTGCTGTTCAATAAAACATCCGCGTTGTCCGCGTCCAGCCCGCCGATTCGTATAACGGCAGACGAGCTGACGGGATTGCGGGATCTTTACGACGGCTGTATATATCGGGTAGACAGGGAAATTGGGCGGTTTTTGTGGGAGCTCGAAATTATAGAGCCCGACAGAGAAACAATCATTATTTTTACGTCGGCGTATGGAAGTGAATTCATGGAGCACGGCAGGGTGTATCACAACAACCACGTCGTCGAGGCCCTGATTCGGGTACCGTTGATCATCGGCCGGTGGCCGGCCGACAGTGGCGGCAACCGTGTAAACGGGCTTGTGCGGCATGTCGATCTGTTGCCCACGATCACGAAGCTGGTGGAGGGCAGATTGCCGGATTATAAAAACGGCGCTGACCTGACTCCGCTGCTCAGGGGAGACTTCTCGCCGACGGCGGAGTTTACCATCGCGGAATCGGAAGGTTTTATATCTCTCAACAAGGGTTTGTGGAAGCTGGTATACGTCGACTCAACAGAGTCTTATAACCTGTATAACCTGTCTGACGACCCATCCGGTCAAACGGATGTTTCCGGTGATTTCCCCAGAAAACAGACGGAAATGGTTTCAATCCTCGAGGTATACATGGCGAAAAAGGCGGACCTTCCGCCGGCGGAAGCCCGGCCGGTGATCGGTGAAGCCCGGGTGCTGATAGAAATGCTGGATCACCTGTGATCAACCCAAAAGCAATAGGGAGTCACCCCAGGGTCCGGCGGGTTACGGACTGGTTTATGAAGGTCGTGCCGATCGCCGGCCTGATTTCCGTGGCGGCCTACATGGCGGCCCAGCAGGCCGTAAGCCCTCAGAGACGCGCCGTCAAGCTCGGGGTGCTTTTGTTGTTAATGGCGTTAATGATGCGTTTTGACATGGTGTGGTCGATCTACGTCTTTACGATTCTATTTCCGTTCCCGAGCGGAATTTCGATCGGTAGTACCAACAGTGTCTTGATGACGATAATACCGATGGTCTGGGCGATCCGCGCGTCGTCTACCAATACAAAGGTTTTTCTTCGCAGAACCCGGATGGATTTTGCAATTGTCCTTTTTCTGTTCGCACACGTCATATCCATGTTCAACCTGGATGCCTCAAGCAATTTCTCAGGCAA
>CAYUDF010000617.1:0-2737 GCA_964443465.1 uncultured bacterium | reverse complement strand
CGGCGTCTCTCGGCGCGGGCGCGACCCAATGGCAGACCGCGATAAGAATTGTGCTACCCACAGCGATGAGCGGACTGTTTACCGCGATTATGATCGGCCTGGGACGGGCGGTCGGCGAAACTATGATTGTGTTGATGGCGGCGGGCAATACACCCATCCTTGATATGAATATATTCAACGGTTTCAGGACGTTGTCGGCAAACATCGCCGTTGAACTTCCCGAAGCGGTACGGGACAGCACACACTATCGGACGCTGTTCCTGGCTGCGCTGATTCTTTTTTCCATGACGTTTACGATTAATACACTTGCCGAAACCATCCGGTTGCGGTTCCGAAAGAGGTCATCACAGGTATGAGTGAAACACCGAAATCGGGCCGTAAACGCCGGCGCAACAAGAGCGGTACGTCGCTGCTTGCCCACGGCGAAAACATGGTGTGGCTGACCGGTGGATCGCTGGCGATATGTGTGGCTATGATCCTTGGATTGCTCGCGCTTATCGTGTACAAGGGGGGCGGTACATTCTGGCCGAAACCGCTCGTGCGGGTGGAAACAGACAGCGGCGCTGTTTTGGGTGAAATCACACGCGAAGAACACGTGAATATCGGCGAGGCCGGAACGGAAGAGACGCGCCGGAGGCTGTTTCGGATCGGGAATTTTGACATTACCGGAAAACACTTCGAGTGGATTAGCGACACTTCCATCAAAGACGAACAAAGACCCGAGTGGGCAGTCATTATCGAGCGGCGGTCGTGGGGGCGCTTTTACGGTACACCCGTCGGGTTCCTGATCGATGGAAACGCCGTTGCTGAATCACCGGACGATATCTGGGGCTATTTTGAACAGTATCATCCCGATGTCGTGGACCGGTTTAATAGAAGATACAAGCTCCAGAAAATCGAATTTGGCGGCGTACACGCCCGTGTCGAAGGCGCGCGCCTCGACCTGAAAAAGGTCGAAATACAAAACGGCCTTGAGTCGAGCGAATACCAGGCGGCGCAGGTGGTTTTCGAGGAACAACTGGCCGGGATCGAATATCGAAAAAAAGAACTGATGGATAACATCACACTGCTCGACCACGAAAACGATCGGTACGTGATGGCCCTGGAGACAGCGGACGGTGGCAGGCACAATGTGGCGCTGGTTGAAATGGTCCGCGCCTATCCCGCCAACCGGCTATCTTCGGGAGCGAAAATCGGTGTCTATCTCTCCCGCTGGTGGGAGTTCCTGACGGCTGACCCCCGTGAAGCCAACAGCGAAGGCGGTGTATGGCCGGCCATCGTGGGGACCGTTATCATGACGTTGTTGATGTCGATTGCCGTTGTTCCGTTTGGTGTGCTGGCGGCCCTCTATCTGCGCGAATATGCCAAGGCCGGTCCGCTGGTAAGCGGCGTTCGAATCGCGGTAAACAACCTCGCCGGCGTGCCCAGTATCGTGTTTGGCGTTTTTGGACTGGGGTTTTTCTGTTATGTGATGGGCGCTTCGATCGACGAACTGCTGTTTGCCACGAAACTGCCCAATCCAACCTACGGTAAGGGCGGTGTGCTGTGGGCGGCTTTTACCCTGGCGTTGCTGACACTTCCGGTGGTTGTGGTCTCCACCGAAGAAGCGCTCGCTTCGGTTCCGGGTTCGATGCGCGAAGGTTCCTACGCTTGCGGCGCCAGCAAATGGCAGACGATCCGACGTATCGTTCTGCCACGGGCCATGCCCGGCATCATGACGGGTTTTATTCTCGCGATGGCGCGCGGCGCGGGAGAAGTGGCTCCCCTGATGCTTGTCGGTGCGGTTAAGCTGGCTCCCGATCTACCGCTCGACGGTATATTTCCGTATTTGCATCCCGAACGCAGTTTTATGCACCTCGGTTTTCATATCTATGACGTCGGTTTCCAGAGTCAAAACAGCGAAGCCGCCAAGCCGATGGTGTATACAACAACCCTGTTGCTCATTTCTCTTATCGCCGTGCTGAACCTGATGTCGGTCTGGGTGCGAACCCGTCTGCGTCGAAAGTTCGTCGGCAGCAAATTCTGATCGTCTAAACGAGGTAATCCGGATGATTAATCTGACTCAGGACACAGTCGACGAACAAATGAATCGCCTCGAAGCGGTTGCTCGCGGTCTCGATGTTGAGACCATGACGCACGAGAACGTTCACAAAGAAACACCGGTCGTCGAAACAAAAAACTTCGATTTCTGGTACGGCGTGAAGCAGGCACTCTTCGATGTCAATATGAAAATGCCCGTGGGACAGATCACGGCCATCATCGGACCGTCGGGGTGTGGAAAATCCACTTTATTGCGTTCGATTAACCGGTTGAACGACCTGCTCGACGACGTTCGTATTGAAGGGGATATTCTGCTGAACAACGATTCGATCTACGGGAAGTCCGTTGATGTGATCGAGCTGCGTAAGCGTATGGGAATGGTGTTCCAGAAATCCAATCCGTTTCCGATGAGTATCTACGAAAACGTTGTGTATTCGTTGAGGGTTGACGGTGTACGCAACAAGTCCCAGCTGGACGAGACGTGTGAACGCAGCCTTGTGGGCGCCGCTCTGTGGGATGAGGTCAAGGACCGGCTGAATGAAAGTGCGCTGGGGCTTTCCGGCGGGCAGCAGCAGCGTTTGTGTATCGCGAGGGCGATCGCCAGTGAGCCGGAAGTACTGCTGATGGATGAGCCGTGTTCCGCGCTCGATCCCATTGCAACTGGAAAGATCGAGGACCTGATGCAGGAGCTCAAGGG
>CAYUDF010000616.1:0-2741 GCA_964443465.1 uncultured bacterium | reverse complement strand
CTTCCGGGTCACTCCGCACAACCACACCACTGCATACCACTGTATCGCCCTGCTTCTGGACTTCCGACGCCCCTGGCAGGTCGAGCGTAATATCCAGTTTGGTCAGAACGGGAATGTAGGTATCCGAAGAAAAATAAACACCGTTTGCGCTTACGTTGAGACTCTCAACCCTGGCGGTATCTACGTCGTTGATTCGAATTTCCATGGCCAACTGGGCCGGAATACGAATAGCTCCACGGCGTTCGATTTCTGCCATTTGCGATCTCACCCTCTCCAACACTGACCCGCCGCCCCATGGACGGCGGGGACTGCGCTTCATTTCTCAAAGTTGGCGATATACGCGGATCTGGTTAAGAGACACACGCGACGGTGTTAACGGTTCTTCTTCTTGTGACGGTTCTTCCTCAACCGTTTTTTGCGTTTGTGTGTAGCGATTTTTTTACGCTTACGCTTTCTACCACAAGGCATTTGTTTGGAATCCCTTTCCGTGTACTATAGCTGCTCGCCTTCGGGCTGCTGACCGGCCACGTTTACCCGCGACTTCAGCTCGTTCGATGCCTTGAAAAACGGAACCAGCTTGGCGGGTACAAAAACGCCGGCACCGGTGCGCGGGTTGCGCGCCTGACGGGCCCTGCGTTCTTTGACCTTGAAGCTGCCGAATCCTCTCAGCTCGACCTTGTCACCCTCGGCCAGCGCACGACAGATATTATTAATGACTTCATTGACTATGATACTCGTGTCTTTCTTATTGAGACCAGTAGCCTTAGAGATTTCCTCGACCAGATCGGCTTTAGTCATATCTCTCTCCCGGTTTTGAGATTTCGGAGACCCCAGGTGTCCCCAAAACCAGTGTCCAGCCCTAGTCAATACCGACTTTACGCACTCTCCCGCACCCGTTAAACCCCACAACAACCCGTTTCGTGCGATGGGTCAAAAACTAACACACGACCGAAGTGGTGTCAAATAATAATTTAGCGTATTATTCCTACGGGATGATGTACTTCAATGAGATTCGTTCCGTCCGGGCCATCGCCAAAGACGGCGCGCTCTCGCCAAAAATGCGCTCGTACAGACTTCTTCGTCTGTGTTTTCTGATGATGTTCGGTTCGTCTTCGATGCCCCCCATACGCGCGGCCATCATTATCGCGTCCTCATAGGAGCCGATCCGATCGACCAGTCCAATGTCGAGCGCTTTTTCGCCCGTCAACAAACGGCCTTCCGCGACTTCATCCATCCGGTCTGCCGGAATCCTGCGAGTTTCGCTGACCGCCGTTATGAACTGTTCGTATACCTCATCCAGCAATTCCCCGAGATAGGCCTTTTCGGCGGTTGTCATTTCACGGTGCGGTGATCCGACATCTTTATAACGACCCGATTTTATGACCGTTACATCGATTCCTATCTTCTGGTACAACTCCTCGGTTCTCAGAAACGAAGCGATCACCCCGATGCTGCCGGTGAGTGTTCCCTCGGTGGCAACGATTGAATCGGCCGCGCATGCCGCGTAATAACCACCCGACGCCGCCACGGACGCCATGAAAGCCACCACCGGCTTTTCCAGCCTCAAGTCCAGGATCGCGCGGTGCAGCGCCTGGGAAGCCGCCACTCCCCCTCCCGGACTGTTTATAAACAACACCACAGCCTTTACGTTGTCGTTTTCGCGGTGCGATTCGATCTCACCCAGTTTCCAACGGTCATAATAAATTTCGCCCTGAATATCAACAACGGCGACAGCGTCACCCAGTGACACCCCGTCGTCAAAATAGGATACCAGTGCGAAGTACGCAAAAATCGCGGCTACGGTGAAAACGGCGGCAACAACAAACAACACCACAAACGTGGTGTTGTTACGCCGTGGTACAACGGTAGTCGGTGTCGGTTGTGTCGAATAATTCATTTATCTACGTCCTGTCTGTTTCACTGGATGATAAATCCCCCCGTCTCCAGCACCAACAAAAAAAACACCGGCGATAACGCCGGTGTTTCGATTCATTTGTTTCTTCTGTAAAAATAAGATGCCCCCCGACTCGTCGTGTGCCTGGAACCGTGATTAATTCATCCTTGAGGAATGGCCCACGCCGAAGCAAGACACGCACGAGGCAGGGAGCAACCTGTCCCAACCTCGCTATAGCGAGTCGCGTGCCTTGAGTAAGGCACCTCGGACGCAATCCAGCGAAATATCTCTATCTATTTATATAAATACCAGTTAGCTCGCCAGCGATCGAATTCTGTCGGTGAAAGATTTACGCGCAGGTGCGAGTTGTTTCCCACAGTTACGAACGTAATACCGTAAGCTATTGTGCCATAGCATGTTAAATTTCCGGACTGACAGAGGTCAGACGCGCAATCGGCGTCGGCCCTGTGACGCGTCGGGGGCCGTCGTGGCGATTCAGATTTCGTGATTCCTTTAAGCGCTTGATGAAGGAGGAGGAGCGCCTGAGATTCCCAGTCGTGTCAGATGTTACGTCCGCATTTATCAGACAGGCTTGAAATTTTCTGAAAAAGACTTTTCCAGGCGTTTCCAAACTTGATTTTGCGGCGTTCCATTACAATCTCGGCGGTTTGCATGGCTTTATCCAGATCGTAATCCGAGATAACCTGGCCGTGTCCCCACGAAAAACTGGGCACAAATCCGGGCGGCATTTCGGCGCTGAACACGTTGCAGTTGAAACCAACAACCGTACCGGTGTTGAAAATTGTGTTAATCCCCGTTTTCGTGTGGTCACCAATGACCGTTCCGA
>CAYUDF010000615.1:0-2743 GCA_964443465.1 uncultured bacterium | reverse complement strand
ATAATCAAGGAACAAATCGCCGGCAAACTTTTTCGCGCCATCCACGCGGAGGGCCAGGTTGAAGAAGTGATGGTGGATTTCTGGTATAACCACTTTTACGTGTCCGCCACAGACAACCAGTGCCTGCGTTTCATCGGGACCTACGAACGGGATATCATTCGTCCCCTTGTATTCACAAGTTTTGGCGAGATGCTGGTGGCGAGCGCCCATCACCCCGCGATGCTCCTCTACCTGGACAATGCCCTGTCGATGGCGCCGGAGGGCGCCTACACAACCGCCGAGTATTTTCGGGATCGTTGGGGCCTGGGTACGGGAGCTTTTAATAATCCCAACCGGAACAAGGGTATAAACGAGAATTACGCGCGTGAATTGCTGGAGCTCCACACGCTGGGAGTTGACGGCGGGTACAACCAGAACGACGTGGTGGAGGTGGCGCGCGCATTGACGGGGTGGACGGTGGTTCCGGAGGGTGAGCGCGGCCGGAAACTGAGGGAACGGTTGTCAAAACCGCTGGCCGCCGATCTCGGGTTTGTTCTCAGTGGCGATTTTGTATTTAACGCCGCCGGTCACGATGCGGGCAGTAAACACATCCTGGGACGCGACTATCTGGAAGGCGGGGGATACGACGAGGGGCTGGAAGTACTTCGAACGCTGGCCGAAGACCCGGCGACCGCCCGGCACATCGCGCACAAGCTGGCCGTCAGGTTTGTAAGCGACGACCCGCCGGAGGTGTTTACCGGGCAGCTGGCCGAATGTTTTATACGAACAAGCGGCGATATGCGCGAGATGTTGTGGCAGATCGTGGGCAGTCCGGAGTTCTGGGCACCGGAGGCCAGGCGCGCAAAGATAAAAACGCCGTTCGAGCTGGTGACAAGCAGTGTGCGGATCGGAGGTGGGGAATTGCGCAATCCGCGCGCGCTGATCCGCTGGATCGACCGTATGGGCCAACCGCTTTACCGCTACCAGGCGCCGACCGGATTTCCCGATCGGGCGGAGATGTGGGTCAACGCAGGGTCTTTACTGCACCGGATGAACTATGGGATCACGCTGGCCTCCGGGCGGGTCAAGGGCGTCTATTTTAACGCGGAACGACTGCCGTTTTTCCAGGACGACCGCGAACCCGAATCCGCTGAAGCCGCGCTGGAAGTATTCGCGGCGTTTCTATTGCCGGAACGCGATCTGGAAGAAACGTTAATCGCGTTGCGTCCGCTGATAAACCGGCCCGACCTGGCGAGTGAGATTCAATCGCGGGCTGATGCGGCGGGCGGGTTGATTCCCGACAGCCTCGACGTGCTCTCAAACGATACGGACGACAAATCGGACACGCGGTTTTCCAACACCGAACCGCCGTTGACGATATCGCAGATCATCGGATTGATTCTGGGGTCTCCCGAGTTTCAGAGGCGATGACAGTATGTCTTCTTTTAATCGCAGAATATTTCTGAAGTCATCCGCAATCGGATTGATCTCGCTGTCGATCGGTGGTCCGCCACGGTTTCTCGAAAGACTTGCAACCGGTCTGGTCAGTGCCGGTGCGGCGGGGATCCGGAGCCGCCGAAAAACGCTGGTTGTGATCTTTCAGCGCGGCGCAATGGATGGGTTGATGGCGGTATCTCCGCTGGCGGATGATGGCTTGAGAGAGCTTCGTCCCCGGCTTGAAATGGGCGGTGGCCGCAGTTCGAGCCTTCTCGATCTTGGCAACGGTACCGGCCTGCACCCGTCGATGAGTCCCTTGTTATCGCTGTACCAGGACAAAAAAGTGGCAATCGTACACGGCGTTGGCTCGCCCAACAAAACGCGGTCGCACTTTGACGCCCAGGACTATATGGAAACCGGCACACCATTTCGCAAAGGTACTGCGACGGGCTGGCTGAATCGTGTGCTCGTTCAATCAAATGAAACGGTCGCGCAGAACAACAGCCCTTTCAGGGCGGTGTCGTTAACGCCGTCGCTTCCACGGTCCCTGTACGGTGAAGAACCGGCCCTGGCGGTCTCCGATCTGTCGAAGTTTGCTATCGGTGGTGGGCTCAAGCGCAAAACAACGGCGCCGCCGGCAAAAGGGTTCGAGTCGCTGTACGATGAGACGTCCCAGGAGATCCTGCACGACGTCGGTGGCGACAGTTTTGAAGCGATACATACGCTCTCCGAGATGGATTTCGCAAATTACAGACCGGCGCCCGGCGCCAGCTATCCTGGCGGTAAGCTGGGTGACTCCCTCAAACAGATTGCTTATCTGATTAAGGCGGGAGTGGGGCTGGATGTTGCGTTTGCCGAATCAAACGGGTGGGATACACACGTCCAGCAGGGAACAACCAACGGCGCCTTTGCCCGTCGTGCCGCGGATCTCGCGGGTTCGATCTCCGCGTTCTGGACGGACCTCGGCGGTAAACGCGACGACGTAGTGTTGATGACCACAACTGAGTTTGGCCGCACCGTCCACCAGAACGGTTCAGGCGGTACAGATCACGGACGGGGATCGTGCCTGTTTGTGCTGGGTGCTTCGGTGGACGGCGGTAAGCTTTACGGCGACATACCGGCGTTACGCCGCGAAAACCTGGAGGACGGACGTGACCTGCCGGTCACGATCGATTTTAGAAGTGTATTCGCCGAAGTTGCCGGCCAGCAGTTTAACCTCAATAACGACTCGGCACTGTTTCCGGACTGGACCGGCGACCGCCTGCGCTTGTTTCGTAGGTGATTATTCCTGCTGCTTGTTGAATTTCTCCATATGATTTCTGCCAAA
>CAYUDF010000614.1:0-2752 GCA_964443465.1 uncultured bacterium | reverse complement strand
GAGCCTGTAAGCAGTTACTCACCTTAATCTTGTTTTTATCTGTGGCGCTGGTACCAATGATGGCGGGGGCGCAGCCTTCCGTTCATTCCTGGAGCCACCGATTTGGCGACGCGACCACTCAGACAGCTGAAGGGATCACGGCAGACCCTTTCGGCAATGTGATCATAATAGGTCAATTTTATGGCACGGTTGACTTCGGGGGTGGAATATTGACGAGTGCGGGAGAACAGGATGTCTTTGTCGCCAAGTTCGACATGACGGGAAATCATGTGTGGAGCCAGAGTTTTGGCGACGGGAACACTCAAACGGTTAATTGTATCGCTACCGACGGATTGGGAAATGTGATTGTAACTGGATCGTTTTACGGAACGATCGATTTTGGAGGCGGGACACTTACAAGCGCTGGATCCACTGATATCTATGTCGCAAAGTTCGATGCAGCCGGTAATCATATCTGGAGCGACAGATTTGGCGACGGAAGTTCCAACTATGGACTCGGCGTCACGGCTGATGCTTCGGGTAACGTGATTGCAACAGGACAATTCGTGAGTACGGTTGACTTTGGTGGTGGCGTACTGACAAGTGCAGGTAATTCGGACATCTTCATTGCGAAGTTTGCCGCAACTGGTGATCATATCTGGAGCGAGCGATTTGGTGACAGTTCCTCGCAGATTGGTATGAAGGTAAAAACCGACAGTGACGGAAACGTAATAGCGGTCGGGCATTTCCAGGGTACGGTTGATTTTGGCGGCGGGCCGCTGACGAGCCCGGGTTTATTCGACATCTACATTGCGAAGTTCGACCCGACCGGGACTCATATGTGGAGCTTGGGTTTTGGTGATAGTCAGCTTCAATATGGGAAGGGTGTTTCCGTCGACAACCTGGATAACGTGATTATAGCAGGGGATTTCGAGGGAACGGTAGACTTCGGGGGCGGACCGCTGACCAGCCTGGGAGATCGTGATATCTACGTCGCCAAGTTCGACGCGGCCGGCAATCATCTTTGGAGCGATAGTTTTGGCGGCAGCGGTCCCCATTACGCTGAAGGAGTAACGACAGACGGATCGGGTGATGTAATCCTGGTAGGGGAATGCTGGAACACTGTGGACTTCGGAGGAGGTCAGCTTCCACACGCGGGGATGTATGATGTCTATGTCGCAAGGTTTGATAAAGCGGGAAACCACGTCTGGAGCCAGAGTTTTGGCGGCGAATTGCATCAGTGGGGAATGGGTGTCGCGGCGGACGGATTCGGAAATGTGATACTGACGGGCCATTTTGGCGACACCGTGGATTTCGGTGGAGGGCCGCTGACCGACGCGGGCTTAAGTGATATATACATCGCCCGGTTCTGGCAGGCAGCTCCACGGATCGCCTGTGTGCGCGACGTTCCGGGTGACCAGGGCGGGTGGATCAACCTGTGCTGGGACGGGAGTGGGATGGACAACCCCGTCGAACACGCCATCACAAATTACACGCTGTGGCGGGCGATATCGCCTGCGGCGGCTTCGTCGATGCTGGAAGCGGGCGCCACGGCGGTGGATCATCCCGTTGCTGGCGCCTGGAGCGCGGCCGATACGGACAACCCTCTGATCCGCCTGCAGCAGCTCGAAGGAATGACGTACTACTGGTACCTGGTCAACACGGTCACGGCCTACTATCTGCCCGGTTACTCGTCTCCGGTGGAAACGCTGTTCGACTCGACCTCGGTCAGCACCGAACTCCACCACTTCCAGGTGATCGCACACACCGCCGATCCCTACACTTTTTACACGTCGGCGCCCGGTAGCGGATACTCGGTGGACAACCTGGCGCCGGCCGCGCCGCTGTATCTGGTGGGCGAACAAACTGTGTCGCCCGAGGGACTCATTCTGAGCTGGCAGGACAACAGCGAGGAAGACCTGGCCGGTTACGCGGTATACCGGGGCACCAGCCCGACGTTTGATCCCGATCCCGGCAACCGGATCGACGACCCCGCAGACAACACGACTACGGACGCCGGCTGGACATGGGACAGCGGGTACTACTACAAGGTCTCCGCGCTGGACCTGCACGGTAACGAGAGCGGTTACGCGCTGTTGGGTCCCAACCTCGTCACCGACGCCGGTGGCACGCCGGCGCCGGCCAAGACGTATCTTGCGCAGAACTATCCCAACCCGTTCAGGCGCTCGACGCAGATCAGTTTCGGTCTGGCCGAAGCAACCGACGTGTCGCTCCGTGTTTACGATGTAAAAGGTCGCCTGGTGCGTGTTCTGTCGCAGGGCAATCTCGAAGCACAAGTACATGACGTCCAGTGGGACGGCCGCGGCGCCCGGGGCGAGCGCGTGGCCAGCGGTGTGTATTTTTATTATCTCACCGCGGGAGAAAGGACCCATATCCGCAAGATGGTGTTGCTGCGCTGAGTGGATCTGATGCGCGCGAACTCCCGCGACGAAAGACCCCCGCCACACCGCGGGGGTCTTTTGTTGTTGAAAAATAAAGAGATATGGCCTACCATAGTGGCGTTTTGAATTATCCAAACCACGGGCAGGGCCAAAAATCACACGTAAAATAATAAATATCGTTGTTTGTGGACCGACTTTGATCCTGGCGCTTTTGCTGGCCGCCTGCGGTGGCGGAGACCAGCAAACCGGCAGTAACGGCGGCGCGCGCGAGCGCTCTTTTGATTCGTTTGCCGCCTGGCAGGCGGAAGCCGGCGGGGCTGAATCATCGTCACACCAGGTTGTTTTTATCGGTGTCGACGGCGCCACCTGGC
>CAYUDF010000613.1:0-2760 GCA_964443465.1 uncultured bacterium | reverse complement strand
AATTGCCGTCAAGCGCAACGCCGTTATTTTCGGTTTCGCCGACGACCTCGATGCTCCCCGTTTTCCGCAGTTTATTGGGATCGCTGACGTCCACCACCGTCAACCCTTCCTCGCTGGAGATCACGGCGAGATTACCGTCGGTCTTCAGTTCGCCCGCGTTCCGGTGGTTGAACTGGATCTGGCTCAGCGGTGAGGAGGGCACAAAACCGGAGACGTCGTATGACCACAACTGTCCATACACAGTCACGAATACATAGTTGTTATACACACCAAGTCCGGTCTGAAAGCTGTTCGGGTTGTTCACAGTCTGTCGCAACACGGTTGATGGCGCGGTCGGAGTTGTGACGTTCAGCACGATGAACTCGCCCTTTGCGCCGAAGTACAGATAGTTATCTTTTTTTGTCAGCGAATTGACGGTGAAACCGTCGATGTATTGGCTGTGGAGCCAGACCGGCGCCATCTTGTTGGTCACGTCGATCACGACGATTCCATTTCTGCCTCTCGCCGGCAGGTAACGAACCATGTAGACGAGGTTGCCGTCGACTGCTAGAAGACCGGTGACAGTAGTTCCGATGCTGCCGGCCAGCGTCGGGGCGTCGGGGGCGGTGATGTTTACGATCTGCATTGCGATGTCGTCGACGTCGAGGTAGGCGTAGTCGCCTTGTACCTCGATATCCAGAACCCGTCCGGGCAGGGGCAGCGTGCCTCTCCTGACGGGATCGGTTGGATTTCTAATGTCAACGATACACATGCTCCCATTCTCTCCCACGTAGGCAAAGTCCCCCTGGACCGCCACGCACAGGCCGTTCCACGAAGAGCCCGTGCCGGGAAGATCACAGTTGCCGACCCATTTGAGGTAGTGGTCATAGAACTCACACGTCTGGGCGATTGTGACCGTGGCCGTCAGGCATAAAAGCGCGACAAAAACCAGAATTGCCGAAACCCGACGGGACGGGCCCCGCAAATTGGTGCGTATCATCGTAACCTCCTGGAAGGTAGTTGGTTAGATCCGGGTGTAATTGAGAAAAGCTGCGGAGAGATTTGCCCCACATATCTATATGCGTAAAACAGGGCGTAAATGGACAAGATAATCCGAAATAAATTATGTCTACCAGTAAGGTGTGTGTCAGGTAGGAAATTTTATTTGTGGTAACCTCGTATTATGAAAATCCGTCGATCGACATGCAACAAAATCCCAAAATCGATCGACCAGATCTTGCACCTGTGGGATTTGCTTGATTGTGACAATGACCAACAAAGCAAACTTCACGAGGAGACAGCGGTAAGAAATAGCTCGGACGGAGTGGATGTCACGCTCATCCGATGGATGTTATCGCTTACACCCGCCGAACGTCTGCAGGTGCTACAACAACACATAAACTCCGTTTTAAGGTTGCGCGATGGAAAAACCGGCGGCTGATTTCGTCCTCCCTTATGCTCTGTGTTAATCCCCGACATCTACCTCAAAGCCGGTGGCGTGATCGTTTTCTATTTTGAATGGGGAAAAAACATCTCGCACATGTGTTATGGCCTGCTGGAAAAACGGCTGGACGAAATCAACACCGAGTCGATGCTCACGGTCGCGTACGCGGTAGCGATCAAACGGGTCGCCGACGCCTACATGGAACTGGGTGTTTTTCCGTAAAAACAAACAGGTAGCTGTCCTCATATATTGTCCGTACGCGGATGTCTACAATCCGCAATAAGCGGCCTACAATAGTCCTCGTATGATCGGTCAAACCATAACTCACTACAAGATCCTCGGGGAGCTCGGCAGGGGGGGCATGGGTGTGGTGTACGAAGCCGAGGACCTGTCGCTCCGCCGGAGGGTGGCGCTCAAATTCCTGCCCGCGGGAACGCTGGGTGACAGCAATGCCCGTGACCGGTTCAAGCGCGAAGCGCGCGCGGCGGCCGCCCTCGACCACCCCAATATCTGTCCCGTTTACGAAATCGGCGAGTTTGAAGACCGCTCGTTCATTGTGATGGCGTTCCTCGAAGGGGAGAGCCTCGCCGAACGAATCAGCCGCGGACCGCTGGATATCGGAGAAGCGATCGGCATTGCCGCGCAGATCGCGGATGGTCTCGATCACGCCCACCAGCGCGGTGTTATCCACCGCGACATCAAAAGCGCCAACATATTTATCACCACCGACGGCCGCGTGAAAATCATCGACCTCGGCCTCGCCCGGCGTGTGGATACCACCACGCTAACCGATGCCGGCATCAGGCTGGGTACGGTGAGTTACATGTCACCCGAACAGGCGCGGGGTGACACGATCGACGGGCGCACCGATATCTGGTCGCTGGGCGTTGTATTGTACGAGATGCTGACGGGCGAGTTGCCGTTTGCCGGCGCGGCCAACGAAGCGGTGATTTATTCGATTCTCCACGTTGATCCAGGGCCGGTCACCGGGCCGTGTCCCGAAGTCGCGGCCGACCTGGAACAAGTCGTCCTCAAGACTATGGGCCGGGATCCCGCCGAACGTTATCAGGATGCGGGCGAACTGTTAAACGACCTGCTCGCCCTGGAACAGGCACCGCCGCCGGGTCGCACACCGATTTCCCGCCGAAGGCGGCGGCGAACGGGGGCAAGGCGCTGGGTCCCCGCCCTGGCCGGTCTCGGTATGGTGGCCGTGGTGATTGCGATTGTGGCTGTGGTGTTTTTTTCGTCCGAAAGTGTGCCGTTTCGTAACCGCGACTGGATGCTGATCACCGATTTCGAAAACCAGACGGGCGATCCGAACTTCGACGGGACGATCG